>CABSAB010000265.1 GCA_902475515.1 uncultured Eubacteriales bacterium
CATATGCCAATGATTGCGATCATAATTTGATGAAGGGAGCTGATTAAGCATGACGGCTGTTATCCAGTACATTCTTTACCTGGTCATTCTGGTTGCCTTGGCAGTTCCGCTGGGTGCTTACATCAAAAAGGTGATGAACGGAGAGAAAACATTCCTGTCCAGGGTGCTCACCCCCTGCGAAAACCTGGTTTACAAGGTGATGCGGGTGAACAGGGATGAGCAAATGAATTGGAAGCAGTACACGGCCAGTGTGCTGATCTTTTCCGGGATCGGACTGGTGTTCCTGTTCCTGCTCCAAATCCTGCAGGGAGTCCTTCCCGGCAATCCCCAGGGTCTTCCCGGTGTGAAATGGGATTTGTCCTTTAATACCGCTTCCAGTTTTGTGACCAATACCAACTGGCAGGCCTATTCCGGCGAGTCCACATTGAGTTACCTGAGCCAGTCTCTTGGCCTCACGGTTCAGAACTTTGTCTCTGCTGCAACCGGAATTGCAGTCCTGTTTGCTCTGATCCGTGGTTTTATCCAAGTAAAAACTTCTGGTCTTGGCAGCTTTTGGGTGGATATGACCCGTATCATCATCCATATCCTGATTCCGCTAAACCTTGTCATTTCTCTGCTGCTGGTGGGCGGCGGTGTGATCCAGAATCTGAAAGGCGCCGAAACCGTATCACTGGTGGAGCCTGTCGCAGTCAGCGCGGATGGCGAGATATTGGACGGCGCAGTGATTGACGAGGATGCGGGAACGGTTACGGTAGATGGCATTCTTGTCCCTGACGCGGAGATTGTAACGGAACAGTTTGTGCCCATGGGACCTGCGGCAAGCCAGGTTGCCATTAAACAATCAGGTACCAACGGAGGCGGATTTAATGGCGTGAATTCGGCGCATCCGCTGGAGAACCCTAACGCCTTTACAAATCTGATTGAGATGATTTCCATTTTGCTGATTCCGGCGGCTCTTTGCTTTACCTTTGGCTCAGCGGTAAAGAACAAAAAGCAAGGTGTGGCCATATTTGCGGCGATGTTTATTTGCCTGTGCATCGCCCTTGGATGTATCGCGGTCAGTGAACAGGCGGGCACAGCGCAGCTTGCACAGGACGGCGCAGTCAATATGACCATGATCGATCAGGCCGGAGGAAATATGGAGGGAAAAGAGACCCGCTTTGGCATTGCGGCTTCCTCTACCTGGGCGGCATTTACCACAGCAGCCTCCAACGGCTCCGTCAACTCCATGCACGACAGCTATACACCGCTTGGCGGAATGATCACCATGCTGCTGATGCAGCTTGGCGAGGTGATCTTCGGCGGCACTGGCTGCGGTCTGTATGGAATGCTGGCATTTGCCATCCTGACGGTGTTTATTGCCGGACTGATGGTGGGCAGGACACCAGAGTTTCTTGGAAAAAAGATTGAGCCATTTGAGATGAAGTGGGCGGTGCTGGTTTGTCTGGCTACGCCGATTGGAATTCTGGTGGGAAGCGGCATTGCGGCTTTGGTGCCTTCTGTGATGGACAGTCTGAACAACGGAGGGGCGCATGGTTTCTCGGAAATGCTGTACGCATACAGCTCTGCCGGAGGTAACAACGGTTCGGCTTTTGCGGGCTTTAACGCCAACACCGTATTTCTGAATGTCAGCATTGGCCTGGTCATGCTGTTTGTAAGATTTCTGCCCGTTGTCGGTACGCTGGCCATTGCCGGAAGTCTGGCACAAAAGAAGAAAATCGCCGCAACTGCTGGTACACTGTCTACTACAAATGCCATGTTCGTATTCCTGTTAATTTTTGTTGTGCTGCTGATCGGCGCGCTCAGCTTTTTCCCGGCGCTGGCGCTTGGCCCGCTTGCTGAGTTCTTCGGCAGTCTTGCATAAAGGAGGCGCTGTTTATGAGTGCAAAACAGAAAAACACTTTTGCTGATCAAAAGATGCTTGGCAGAGCGATTAAGGATTCATTCATCAAGTTAAGTCCCAAAACCCAGGCAGAAAACCCGGTCATGTTTTTGGTGTTTGTTTCCGCAATCCTGACCAGCGTTTTGTGGGTCGTGTCACTCTTTGGCATAAAAGATGCCCCTGGCGGCTTTACTTTGGCAATCGCCATCATCCTTTGGTTTACGGTTTTGTTTGCTAACTTCGCGGAGGCCATCGCTGAGGGCAGGGGTAAGTCAGGATTGCGGAAACAAACAAGCCGATTCTTTGCGGGCCTCCCGGAAAGATGTGGACGCACATAAAATTCCCTCCGCTGAGCAAAAGGACAATATCACAGTTGTTCCCTCCGCGATGCTGAAAAAAGGCGAGCTGGTCATTGTGAAGGCTGGTGAACAGATTCCGGCAGATGGAGAAGTCATTGAGGGGGCGGCCTTCGTGGATGAAAGCGCCATCACCGGCGAATCCGCCCCTGTTATTCGGGAAGCGGGCGGTGACCGAAGCGCTGTGACCGGCGGAACGACTGTCCTGTCCGACTGGATTGTGGTCAAAGTGACCAGCGAGGCTGGCGAGAGCTTTCTGGATAAGATGATCGCTATGGTTGAGGGCGCAGCGAGAAAAAAGACGCCCAATGAGATCGCATTGCAGATTTTCCTGGTGGCGCTGTCCATTATCTTTATCTTGGTAACGGTGTCCCTTTATACCTATTCGATTTTTTCTGCGAAGCTGGCGGGCATCGAGAACCCTACATCCGTAACCACGCTGGTAGCCCTCCTGGTCTGCCTTGCGCCCACCACCATCGGCGCGCTGCTCTCTGCCATTGGAATCGCAGGTATGTCAAGGCTCAATCAGGCCAATGTCCTGGCTATGAGCGGCAGGGCCATTGAAGCAGCTGGGGACGTGGATATTCTGATGCTGGATAAAACCGGAACCATCACTTTGGGCAACCGGCAGGCTTCAGAATTCATCCCGGTGGATGGTGTTGACATCAAAGAACTGGCCGATGCCGCACAGCTTTCTTCCCTGGCAGATGAGACGCCGGAAGGCAGAAGTGTTGTGGTACTGGCAAAGGAGCAGTTCGGAATCCGAGGCAGAAGCCTTCAGGACAAGGGAATGCAGTTTATTCCGTTTACCGCCGTGACCCGTATGAGCGGCGTGGACTTTGACGGAAACGAAATCCGCAAAGGCGCGGCAGATGCCATGCAGGCCTATGTCACCCGTGCAGGAGGTATGTATTCTGAGGAGTGCGACAATGTTGTCAAGTCTATTGCTTCCAAAGGCGGCACCCCTCTTGTGGTAGCGAAGAACCACAAAATACTCGGCGTGATCTATCTGAAGGATATTATCAAGCAGGGCGTAAAAGAAAAATTTGCCGATCTGCGGAAAATGGGCATCAAAACCATTATGATTACCGGCGATAACCCGATTACCGCAGCGGCCATTGCCGCAGAGGCCGGTGTGGATGATTTTCTGGCGGAAGCAACACCGGAGGGCAAGCTGGCTATGATCCGGGACTTTCAGACCAAGGGACATCTGGTTGCCATGACCGGTGACGGAACCAATGACGCTCCTGCACTGGCCCAAGCTGATGTGGCGGTGGCCATGAACAGTGGCACCCAGGCGGCCAAGGAGGCGGGCAATATGGTGGATCTGGATTCTTCCCCC
>CABSAB010000266.1 GCA_902475515.1 uncultured Eubacteriales bacterium
GGTGCTGTTCATTTCTTCGTTGTACTGGCGCACCAGGGCCTGCCGCCGATCCGGGTCTCTCCAAATCCAGTCCTTGAAGGCATCCCGAATGGCCTGCTGTTTCTGTGCGGCCAAGGTGGTTTCCTTGGCGTTCAGCACCCGGCGTTCCTTGCCGTCTGCGTCCTCAATGGTGTCATAAATGCGAACATCCCGGAGATTCAATGAATCCTCCAGGATGCGGTAAGCGTTGGCGCGGTCTGTGCCATAGGTGGTATAGGCCGCAATGTTGTTGTAGGGTATCTGTGTTTTGCCGGTGATCTGCCACTCGGCGGTGTAAGCGGAATAGTTCACATCAATGGTACCGCGCAGATACCGGGGCGTGTCAAAGGTTTCATACATGAACTGACGGATATATTCCTTGTCAATCCAGGTAGCACCCAGGCGAACTTCGATCTCCGATGCGTCCAAATCCTTGGGCTGGGCGGCTTTCAGGGCTTCCACATTGACGGCAAAAGCCGGATCGCGTTCCGCTGCCCGCTGTGCAGCTCGGAGCTTCTGACGGACATTGCCGGACAGATATTCGTCTGCGGTCTGCCAGCCGGAAAGCGGATCGCTGCCATAGGCCGGGTCTTTGAAAATAACGCCGGACAGTTCTGCCGCAATTTCCTCGGTGGGTTTACCGGTCAGCTCGGACATATACTCCATATCCACCCTGGCTTTTTCCGCGATGGAAACGGCAAGGGCTTCGCTGGCAGTGTCTACCGTGGTCACAGCCTTGTGGGGCTTGATGGTACGTTTGGTGAACATATCCGCCTTGCGCTCCAGTTTTCCATCCTCGTCCAGCACCTCCAGCGCACAAAGAAGATAGTAAGAAGAATCGTCCGAAAAGGCCAGCCGGTTTCCTCGGTCATTGATAAGCCCGTATTTGGCGGAAAACGCATCATAGAGCCGGTTCAATTCCCCCTGCTTTTCCAGAATAGCGGAGTCCGGTGTGTACTCGTCCATCTGAAGGTCAATAAGCTGATGCACACAGTCCCGCAGGGCAACCATGCCCTTGATGCGGGCCTCGGCGGTGGCGTTCAGGTCTGGCTTTACCATGCGGCTGTTTTCCCGGAAGTACACCTCGCCGTCCACCACAGCATAAGAGTAGTTTTTCACGTTGGGATCTGCCGGGATGGAGGTGTCGATTTCTTCACCCTCGCCCAGCTCCGGCAGCTCAGCTTCCTGATAGGTGCCGCGAATGTACTTCACAGCGTCATGGAGCTGATCGGCCAGCTCCAGCCCCTCAATCGGTGCAACCGTGAAGTCCTGCCTGCCATATTGGGTGCTTTCAGAAGTCTGCCTGCCCAAAATCATCTCCGGGTGGTCCACAAAGTAGCTGTTGATCGCAAAGCCATCCTCGTTTTGCCCCAAATGCACCCAGTCTGGTTCAATGTCGATGGGCCGGTCACGCTTTTGCAGAAAGATAATATCGGAGACCACATCCGTACCGGCATTGGCCCGGAACGCATTATTGGGCAGTCGGATTGCTCCCAGCAGCTCGGCACGCTGTGCAATGTACCGGCGCACCTCCGGGGACTGCTTATCCATGGTGTAACGGGAGGTCACGAAAGCGATCACGCCGCCCGGCCGCACCTGATCCAGCGCCTTGGCAAAGAAGTAGTCATGAATGGAGAACCCCAGTTTGTCATAGGCCCGGTCAGATACCTTGTACTGTCCAAACGGCACGTTGCCTATGGCAAGATCGTAGAAATCGCGGCGGTCCGTGGTTTCAAAACCGGCTACCGTAATATCCGCTTTGGGGTAGAGCTGCTTTGCGATGCGTCCGCTGACGGAATCCAGCTCTACACCGTACAGCCGGGAGCCGGACATTTCCTCCGGCAGCATACCGAAGAAGTTGCCGACACCGCAGGCTGGCTCCAGAATATTGCCAGCGGTAAAGCCCATATTGCCGACAGCTTCATAAATGGCGCGGATGACCGTGGGGCTGGTGTAGTGGGCATTCAGGGTAGATGCTCTGGCTGAGGCGTATTCCTCCGGGATCAGAAGCGTAAGAAGCTCCTGGTACTCATTGGCCCAACCCGGCTTGCTTTCATCAAAGGCATCGGCAAGGCCACCCCAGCCCACATACCGGGACAAGACCTCCTGCTCGGCAGGGGTGGCGCTGCGTCCTTGTGCTTCAATTTCCTGCAGGGTGCGGATAGCGTCTACGTTCATACGGAACTTCGCTTTTGAGCCTCCCTCACCCAGATGATCGTCTGTGATGCGAAAGTTCTCTGCGGGAACCTGGCTTGGTGGGTCATGCTCAGGTTCCTCCACATGAAGCCGTTCAATGACCACATCATAGGGCAGGCCGTTCTTGTCTCCCGGGTAAATCGCAACAGTTTCAGAGGAAAATTTCGGCCTTTCATCCTGTGCCGGTTCCGGTACAAACAGTCCGGCATTACGCTCATCCTGACGCAGCCGTTCCTCAAAGATTTCCCGATTGATGGTTTCATGGCTCCAGGAATAGGGGCCGGTGTCAATGCGGACATCCATATCCCCGATGTAACCGATGGTGCCGGAGATCTCCCGGTCTGTGAAAGGCAGCTTGACGGTATCGCCCACCTTATAGGTCGGAACACCCTCCAAATGGGCGGGTTCCGGGAGCTTTGTTTCAGGAGAAAGGCCGTCAAGTCCCTGCTGATACAGGGCGCGGAGCAGCCGCGCAGTCTCATCCCAGGAGATGCCCAGCTTGGTATCGTATTTGTCCTGTATTTCCACCTCCATGCCGGTGGTGGAGGTGGAAAAGTCAGCCGTGTCGCCGGTGGCAAGCTCCATTGTCTCAGTCCGGCCCGCAAAAGTTTCGGAAAGCCTCTGAGAAATACGCTTATTGCCCTCACCGGAGCGCAGCCAGCCGGAAATATAGGCTTTATCCCGGTCTGTGAACAGGCCGGAGGTCAGTACCTCCCGCAAATCATCGTTTGCTTTGGACAAGTCCGCAGAGAGAAATTCTGTGATGGAGCCGTTTCGGAGGTCTTTCTGCAAAAGCTGCTCAAACCGTTCCTTGCTTTCTGCCCGGAAAATGGGGATAGAGAGTGCCGGGTCACGGAGCTGCACATCAAACAGACCAATGCTGGTAATCTCAAATGCGGTATCGTCCAGATAGACAGTATCGCCTACATGGTAGGGCGGGAATTGCTGGCTGCGACCTGCTGTGTCGGGAAGCGCATCCTGAATCTGCTGCCACTCCTCATCGGTTACGGTAATGTCGATCTCATGGGAGGGGTTTCCGTCCCCGATGGTAATGGTATCGCCCTGGCGGGTGATGGGCTGGCCGGACAGATCGGGAGCCTGGGTTTGTCCTTCCTGGGCAATGCGCTCCACATCGGCTGTCACTTGCCGGATGAAATGGTCCTGATCCAACTTTTCGGGGTCAACCACCTGACCATTAGCGATACCACGCTGTTCCAGGGCCTCCCGGATGGCGATAGGCTCAATATCATCAAAGCGGTTCTGTTCTTCCTCTGTAAAAAACCGATCCTCCTTGATAAGCTGGGCAATCCGGCGCTGTACCTTTGCCCACGGCAAATCCGTGGCAGCAGCCGGAACCGGA
>CABSAB010000267.1 GCA_902475515.1 uncultured Eubacteriales bacterium
CCTTGTGGCCGGTGGCCTCCACGGCGCCGGATTCATGGCCGAAGATGTGGCCCGTGGTGACGGTGACGGCGGCCTCATAGGGCCGGAGCATCTGGGCGATCACTGTGAGGTTGGCCTGGGTGCCGCCCACGAGAAAATGCACGTCGGCATCCGGGCAGGCGAACACCGATTTTATGAGGGCGGCGGCTTCGGTGCAGTATTCGTCCTGACCGTAGCCGGTGGTTGGGGTCAGATTGGTGCGGGTGAGGGCCTCCAGCAGCCGGGGATGGCAGCCCTCGGAGTAGTCGTTTTTTAAGTAGTACATGGGATCACTCTTTTCCTGCGGTTTTTCCATACTATACGATGGATTTTGGGAAAGGTCAAGGATGGAAGTATTGCAAATGCCAACAAAATGTGATACTCTTTTTCCGGCGCTGCCAGTAAAACGGTAGGCGGGTGGCCCCCTTTGCGGGGGCTGCTTCGATGCCCCCGACTACATAGGAGGGGGTGGTAATATGGTGTCACATGCAGAGCTTTATGCTTACACGGTGATGCTCATAGCCTTTGCTACCCTGATACTCAAGATAGCAAAAAAGAAGTAACCGCCCGGGCCTAAACGGAGCGGTTACTTCGTAACTCGACGTGGGCCAACCGTCTACCGGCAGCGCCCTTGCTGTCTATATTATAGAGCCTTTTGGGGCGGATGTCAAGCATTTGCAGCTGGAATGCTTTTGATACGCTATAGTGTATGGTAGGTCACTGTACACCTAAAATCAACACTTTCTGATAATTTATGATACTTTTGATGGAGTACTTTTATCAGGAGGTCATATAGCATGAATCGAGATTATCCCGAAAACAGCAATTTGATCCACGAAAGGCTCCGGCAGTACCGTTTGGAGCGGGGCATGAGTCAACAGACATTGGCGGAGGAAATGCGGAAGCTGCACATTCCCATGAGCCGGCAGACCATCAGCAGGATCGAGAACAATACACGCTATGTGCTGGACTACGAGGTGCTGGGGTTCAGCCTGGTTTTCGCGGTGCGTGCCGCCGGACTGTTCGGCGTGGAGGAGTGGGCCGATTGACATATCCGCGCAGTGTGGTAAAATAGCGGGAGACAATACCGGCAAGAGAGGAGCGTTTCTATGTATAAGGAACAGATCACCCAGTGGGTGGAGGCCCACCGGGAGGAGATGCTGGAGGATATCAAGACCCTGGTCCGCATTCAAAGCGACAAAGGCGCGGCGGAGCCTGGAAAGCCCTACGGCCCCGGCCCCTACGCGGCGCTGGAGGCAGCTCTCGATTTGGCAAAGGGGTATGGGTTCCACACCAAAAACTGCGACGGCTATGTGGGAACTGTGGACCTGCTGCCGGAAAACGACCATCAGCTGGACATTCTGGCCCATCTGGACTGTGTGCCCGTGGCGGACGGATGGACGGTGACGGGGCCTTTTGATCCGGTGGTGAAGGACGGCAAGCTCTATGGCCGGGGCTCTGCGGACGACAAGGGACCTGCTGTCGCAGCCCTCTATGCGGCCCGGTGTGTCAAGGAGCTTGGACTTCCCATGAAGCACAATGTGCGCCTGGTATGGGGCTGCGACGAGGAATGCGGCAGCAGCGATCTGGAGCACTACTATGAAACAGAGCCAGAGGCGGCCTACACCTTCTCGCCGGACGCGGATTTTCCGGTGATCAACATTGAAAAGGGCGGCCTTCAGGGGCATATTACCGGACAGTTTGCGCAGTCTGCGGCGCTGCCCCGGGTGGAGTCCATGGACGCCGGACTGAAGATCAATGTGGTGCCGGACCAGTGCCGCACGGTGATCGAAGGCATGCGCAAGACCGTGGCGGAGATCTACTGCGCGGCGATCACGGAACAGACCGGCGTGACCTTTGCCATCACCGAGCTGGGGAAGGACAAGATCGAGATCAACGCCCAGGGAGCGGGCGCCCATGCGGCGTCCCCGGAAAACGGAAACAATGCCATCACGGCATCTCTGGCGCTGGTGGCATCCATGCATCTGGCGCCCAGCGCGCAGTTTGAGGCGCTGACGGCCCTGTCGCAGCTGCTGCCCCACGGGGATTATCTGGGCAAGGGCCTGGGCGTTTGCATGGCGGACGATATCTCCGGGGAACTGACGCTGAGCCTGAATATCCTCCGGGTGACAGGGACGGAGCTTTCGGCCCAGTTTGATTCCCGGACGCCGGTGTGCGCAAACGAGGAGAATATGAAGGCAGTGGTGGCGAAAAACTGCGCCGCCCGGGGCCTTAAGTTGGAGGACACCCCCATGCGCCCGCCCCATCATGTGCCCGGGGACAGCCCCTTTGTTCAGCTGCTGCTGAAGGCCTATGAGGAGTATACGGGGGAGAAAAACGCAAAGCCCCTGGCCATCGGCGGCGGCACCTACTGCCATGAGCTCAAAAACGGCGTGGCCTTTGGTTGCACTATGCCCGGCACCGACAACCGGATGCACGGGAACGATGAGTTTGCGGTGGTGGAGGAGTTGGTGACGTCTGTGAAGATCTTTGCGGATGTGATCGCCAGCTTGTGCGGATAGAAACAGGGAAACGGCTCCGTTCGGCTTGTCCGAACGGAGCCGTTTATGCGTTAAGGCGCTGTGTGGTCATGCGCGGATCTTTGCGGATTCTTTTTTCAGGATCAGGCTCTTGAGCCAGGAGAGGTCATCCCCGCTGAGTGCGCCGGTGAACCGGGCCAGGATCAGGTACAAAAGCAGGAAGCACGCACCCCGCAGGACCGTGCCGCCCACATCCCCGGAGAGGGGGAGCAGCGGCACCACCAGCAGGCAGGCGGCGCAGCACAGGGCGCTTTGAAAGGTGGCATGGAACCGGGGAAGATACCCCGTGACGACAATGAGCCGCCGGAGCGACAGGTAAAAGTTGATGGCATGGGACACCGTGAAAGCGGCCAGGAAGCCGCCGATGCCGTAGCGGGGCAGGAGAAACCACAGCATGCTCACATCCAAAATGGAGGTAATGGTATTATACCGCACGGAATGAAGCTGCTGGGAAAGCCCCTTGAGCATGCCGTCGGTGATGGCATCCAAATAGAGAATGACGATCAGCGGAGCAAAAATGCGGATATAGACCCCGGCCTCCATGCTGCCAAAGAGCAGAAGCCCCAGCTCCTCACCCAAGAGAAAGCAGAGACCCGCGGAGGCGACAGCGAACAGCAGCGTCAGCCGAAGGCATTTATCCGTGAGGAATTGGATGCGCTCGCCGCGCTCCTTGGCCCGGCAGCGGGCCATCTCCGGAACCAGAAGATCACTGAGGGAATAGAGGATCACGCTGGGAAAGGTGATCACCGGGAAGACCATGCCGCAGATGGTGCCGTAGGAGGAGAGGGCCTCCTCGCCGGAGCGGCCGCTGCGGCGCAGGCCCTTGGGGACCAACATGTTCTCCAGGGCGGACAGACCACTGCGGAGGATATCGTTAAAGCCCAGCGGTACCGTCAGTTTCAGCAGCCGACGGAGCATGGGACGGAAGGGCAGGGCGGGGACATAACGAATGGACCGTCCGTAGCGGATCAGCAGCAGAAGGAAGCTGGCGGGCTTTATGGACGACG
>CABSAB010000268.1 GCA_902475515.1 uncultured Eubacteriales bacterium
TTTTTAAACCCGGCCCGGGCTTGAGACCGTGGTCTGTGTCACCGGCCAGCACCGGCAGATGCTGGATATGGTGCTCGACACCTTCCAGGTGGTCCCTCAGTACGATCTTTCCATCATGAAGAACCAGCAGACCCTGTTTGACATCACCACGGGCATTCTCCAGGGCATCAAGGCGGTATTGGAACGGGAGCAGCCCGATGTGGTGCTGGTCCACGGCGATACCTCCACCACCTTTGTGACCGCCTTGGCCTGCTTTTATTTGCAGATCCCCGTGGGCCATGTGGAGGCAGGCCTTCGGACCTATAATATCTACAGCCCTTACCCCGAGGAATTCAACCGCCAGGCGGTGAGCATCCTCAGCCGGTTCAACTTCGCCCCCACCAAGCAGGCGGAGCAGAACCTCCTGAACGAGCAGCGGGACCCCAAGACCATTTATGTCACCGGCAACACCGGCATCGACGCCCTGCGGACCACCGTCCGGGAGAATTATTCTCATCCGGAGCTTGACTGGGCCGCGGACAGCCGTTTGATCCTGGTGGAGGTCCACCGCCGGGAGAGCCTGGGCGAGCCTATGGCCCGTATGTTCCGGGCCATCCGCCGGGTGGCGGAAGAATACCCCGATATCAAGGTCATCTATCCCATCCACATGAACCCCGCCGTCCGGGAGATCGCAAACCGGGAGCTGTCCGGCCAGGACCGCATCCATCTCATCGAACCGCTGGACGTGCTGGATTTTCACAACTTTATGGCCCGCTGCTACCTGATCCTGACGGATTCCGGCGGCATTCAGGAGGAGGCTCCCTCCCTGGGGAAGCCTGTTCTGGTCATGCGGGATACTACCGAGCGCCCCGAGGGGCTGGCCGCCGGCACGTTAAAGCTGGTGGGCACCGATGAGGATATCATTTACCACAGCTTCTGCACGCTGCTGACGGACCCGGCGGCCTATGCCGCCATGAGCGAAGCGTCGAACCCCTACGGCGACGGCTTTGCCTCCCGGCGGATCGCGGACATTTTGCAGCGGGAATTGGAGGAAATACAGTGAGCGTAGATCGTAGTCAGGGACGTTGGGAGTTCGATGAGAACGGCAATGTTCAATATATTCCCCCGGAGGAGCCTTCCGCTTCCACGGGGTACCGCCCCGATCCGGGCAGCAGCCGCCGGTCCTCCGGCAAGAGCAAAAGCAACGATTCCGGCTGGCACTGGATCCTGATCGTGCTGGGCTTCTGCCTTTGGTGGCCCATCGGCCTGGTGCTTCTGTTTACAGAGCTGGCCGGCAAATGGCCCGGGGATCAGAAGGTCCAGCAGGAGGTCCGCCGGGCCGCCACCGCAGCCAAAAGTGCTGCCCGCCAGTTCCAGCAGGGAGGCAGCAAAAACGGCCACGCCGGCTGGCAGGCTGTTGCGGAGGAATTCCGCTCCGCCGCCGAGAATGTCACCAAGGAGACCCGCTCTGCCCGGCAGCAGCAAACCAAAAAGTCGAAAAAGAAGAAACAGAAGAAGCAGAAGAACGACGGCTCCGCTTACGGCCTTGGCAATATCCGGCTGTTTCGCATTGTCGGCTCCATCATGGCGGCCTGCTGTGGCTTTGCCTTTGTGGCGACACTGATTGACGAGCTGACCTACTTCTTTGACTGGGGCTACTTTTTTGAAAATGTCACCCCGCCGCTGGTCCTGACTCTGGCCGGGCTGACCTTCCTGGGGGTGGCAGGCAGCCGCCGCAGAAAGCTCAAGCGCTTTCAGAAGTATATGACCATGGTCGGCAGCAAGAACGTCGTCTCCCTGGAGGCCCTGGCAAAATCCATGGGATGCTCCGAGAAGAAGGTGGAAAAGGACCTGGAGGAGATGCTGGACCGGGGCTTCTGGGACGAGGGATATGTCGATGCCGCGCAGCGGCTCCTGGTGCTGGGCGAGCTTCCCTGGGAGGCCCCCCCGGCGGCAGAGCCGGAGCCGGAGGCCGATGCCCAGGCGGACGACCAGGCCACAGCCACGCTGAAGCACATCCGCAGCGTCAACGATGCCATTGCCAACCCGGAGCTTTCCCAAAAGATCGAACGCATCGAGGAGCTCACGGCGAAGATCTTCCAGCTGCTGGAGGAGCGCCCCGAAAAGGCCGGCCAGCTCCGCAGCTTCATGAACTACTACCTGCCCCAGACCCTGAAGATCCTCGAGAACTACTCCAAGCTGGAGGCCCAGGGCATTGAGGGCGAAAACATCGCCGAGGCCAAGCAGAAGATCGAGGCCATGATGGACAAGGTAGTGGACGGCTACGAGACCCAGCTGGACAAGCTCTTTGCCGACGACGTGCTGGATATTTCCGCTGACCTCAAGGTCATGGAGAGCATGCTGGAAAAGGACGGTCTTACGGTGGATAACGAATTGAAATTCTAAGCAGGATGATACAGGGACCGGCGCCTGAGGGGGCGCCGGTCTTTTTTTCAAAAAATTCCCCGCACCCTGTTCAGATTTTCTCTCACTTGGTGTCTATCAAAGTGAAAGGACCTTTCACCCCGCAAAAGGAGGCATACCATGGAGGACGAAAAAATCATCGCACTGTACAACCGACGATCCGAGACCGCCATTGCGGAGACCCGGCAGAAATATCACGGCTATTGCACATCCATTGCCTACCGCATCCTATCTTCCTTTGAGGAGACGGAGGAATGTGTCTCCGACGTCTATCTGAACGTCTGGAACGCCATTCCCCCCACCCAGCCCAAAAGCCTCAAAGCCTTTCTGGGCCGCGTCACCCACAATCTGGCCCTGAACCGCTACCGTGGCATCACCGCCAAAAAGCGCGGTGCCTTCACCGAGGTGCTGGAGGAGCTGGAGATCCCCGATTTAGAGGAGCCCGGTGACGTGCTGGAGCGCAAGGAGCTGGCGGCGCAGATCTCCGTTTTCCTGCGGTCCCTGCCTCCCTTGAAGCAAAAGATTTTCCTGCTCCGCTACTACCAATACGAGCCCTTAAGCGCCATCCGTCAAAAGACCGGCCTCAAGGAGGACCGCATTTCCACAGAGCTTTACCGCATGCGAAAAAAACTGAAACAACACTTAGAACAGGAGGGATTTGACCTATGAAAAAAAGTGACCTGATCTGGGCCATCTGCGACATAGACGAAGACCTTCTCCGCCTGACAGAGGAGGAACCTGTTATGAAGAAAACGCACACCCGGCCCCTGCGTATCGTACTCATCGCCGCCGCCATCGCGGCGCTGCTGGCCGGCACGGTGCTGGCCTATGCCGTCCGCCACTGGGACGAATTGTTTGTATCCGCCTTCCAGGTGGAGGATTCCGATAAAGAACTGCTGGACGGCGCCCTGCAAGACGTCTATGCCCAAACCACCCAGGACGGTGTCACCTGCACCGTCAAGCAGCTTCTGGGCAACGAGCACTGCCTGGTGGTGGCCCTGGACCTTACGCTTCCGGAGGACCTGGAGCTTGGGAACACCTCCGCTGAGGAGCTGAACACCCAGGCCGCCAAGCTGGACCTTCCCCAGGAAGACGAATACGGTTCTCTGGCCTGGCAGCTTTCCACCTATTGGGATTATGACCCGGACCGGATG
>CABSAB010000269.1 GCA_902475515.1 uncultured Eubacteriales bacterium
ATACGGTGCTGTTCAACTCGCCGGAGTATCTGCTGAAATTCTGGAATTCGGTCTTTCTGACGGTGCCCGTGGTGATCTTCCAGGTGGCCCTGGCCACCCTGGCGGCATTCGGTTTTTCCCGCTACCGGGGCCGGGTCCGGGAGGCCATCTTCTTTGGATACATCATTCTGATGCTCATGCCCTATCAGGTAACGCTGGTGCCCAACTATCTGGTGGCCCGGTGGCTGAATCTGCTGGACACCCGCTGGGCTATCATCCTGCCCGGGATCTTTGCCCCCTTCAGCGTATTTCTTCTCACCAAGAATATGCGGCGCATCCCCAGTTCCTATATTGAAGCGGCGGAGCTGGACGGCGCCGGCGAGTGGAAGATATTCTCCCGGGTGTGCCTGCCCATGTGCAAGGGCGCGCTGGTGAGCGTCAGCATGCTGGTGTTCATCGACTACTGGAACATGGTAGAACAGCCCCTGATCATGTTCTCGGACCAGGAGATGTATCCCCTGAGCGTGTTTCTAAGTGAGATCAACAGCGGCGAGGTCGGCGTTGCGTTTGCTGTGGCCGTGATCTATATGGTGCCGACGCTATTGATGTTCCTCTGGGGCGAGGAGTATTTAGAAGAGGGCATCACCTATTCCGGCGGCATCAAGGGATAACCCTGCCGGACCTGTCAAAGGTGAATTTTCAAGATAAGTTGGTTAATAGAGGTGGAAGCCATGACTATGTTTGGAAGCGAAAGAACGAAGAAAAAGGGCCGCCGGGAGTGGGTCAAGAACGCCATTATCGTATTCCTGGCGCTGATGCTGGTGCTGACCTTCTTCTCCAATACCATCATGAACCGTTCCTTGCCGGAGGTAGCGGCCCAGTATCCGGAGTCCGCCACCATCACCACCAAGATCCGGGGCAGCGGCACCGTGGAGGCCACCCAGAACTATAATGTCACCATCCAGGAATCCCGAACCGTGGCGTCCGTCGGCGTCAAGGTGGGCGACAAGGTCAAGGCCGGTCAGACCCTCCTGACCCTGGACGAGACCGAGAGCCAGGAGCTCCAGGAGGCCCGGACGGCATATAACACCCTGAAGCTGGAATACGACAAGAAGCTGCTCAACAAGGGCAATCAGAACAACGCCACCGCCGCCTCCATGGCCCAGGCCCAGTCGGCGGTGAACCAGGCCCAGTCGGACCTGTACAAGGCCCAGCAGTATGAGGCCGGGCTCAAGGGCTATCAAAACCAGGAGGCCGCGGCCCAGTCCACCGTCACCGCCAAGCAGTCCGCTCTGGATGCCATCAACACCCAGCTGGAGCATCTGGACAACGAACTCAACACCATCACCACCACCAACCGGGAGTATCTGGCGGCCGCCAAAAAGGCGGAGGATGCGAAGAAAGCAGTAGATGCTCTCGATGAAAAAGATCCCGGCTTTGATGCAGCCATGGCAGCCTGGAATCAGGCGCAGCTGGACAAGGACACCCTCCTTGAGAACCTGACGCTGGACGTAAACCAGCGCATCGCCGCCCAAAAGACGGCGCAGATCGACGCCCAGGCGGCTCTCACGCAGGCCAATAACGCTCTGACTGCCGCCCAGAACGCCACGACTCAATATCAAAACTCCTACACCGGCCCCACCAGCGTGGACAGCGCCAAGAGCGCCCTCCAGTCCGCCCAGGATTCCCTGGCTTCCATGCAGGGTACTGCGGCGGACACCGCCGAGCAGAACACCTATGACGACGCGGTGAACAAGCTGGAGGTCAAGGCCCAGGAGGAGGAACTCCAGGCCGCCAAGGAGAAGGTCGAGGCGCTGGAGAAAAAAGCCGCCAAGTCCGATGTGGTCAGCCGCTACGACGGCCTGGTCAAAGAGGTCAGCGTAGCCGCCGGCGACAAGACCGAGGCCGACACCCCTCTGGTGGTGGTGGAACTGACGGAGAAGGGCTATCTCATGAACGCCACCGTCACCAAGGACCAGGCCAAGACCCTCCACGAGGGCCTTCAGGCAGAGATCACCAACCTCTGGGAAAGCGGCATTACGCTGACCCTCACCTCCATTGCCGCCGATAAGAACGACCCCGCAAACAGCCGGAAGCTGACCTTTGCCGTCCAGGGCGACGATGTGGCCGTGGGCCAGCAGCTGAGCTTCTCTGTGGGCGATAAAAACGCCACGTTTGATGTCGTGGTGCCCTCCTCGGCGGTCCACAGCGATGCCGACGGCAGCTTCGTATATACCGTGGTGGCCAAGCAAAGTCCCCTGTCCACCCGCTACAGCGTCAAGAAGACCTCCGTGACGGTGCTGGCCTCCGACGAGAAGAACAGCGCCATCTCCGGCGATGTGACCACCGGCGACTTTGTGGTGACCACCTCCACCGTGCCCCTGGAGGCCGGCACCCAGATCCGGATCGCGGAGTGAGGTGGGGCCCATGAAACACTGGAAACGCCTTTTATGGGGCCTTGCCGCCGGGCTGTGCCTGGCCGGAGCGCTGCTCCTGCTGCACGGAGACCGGACTGTGATCCGGACGCTGACCCCGCAGCTGGCGGCCAGCTTCTGGCAGACGGAGGACAAGCCCTATGCCATGGCCTCGGTGTTCCTTCCGGAGGAGGCAGCCATCCCCCAGAGCAGCCTTCCGGAGATCCGCCTTGCCGTGGAGCGGGCGCTGACGGACGGCGGCGTGGGCTCCGATACCCACCCCTGGCTCTACAGCGCCTCCTATCAGACCACAGCCACATTGGCGGTGGATACCGCCAAATGCGAAGCACAGCTGACGGCGGTAGCGGGGGATTATTTCCGCATTCACCCCATGCAGGTGCTCTCGGGCTGGTATATGGACGAGAGCGATGTGATGCATGACCGGATCGTTCTGAGCCGCCAGGCCGCCTGGGACCTGTTCGCCTCAGATAATGTGGTGGGCATGCTTCTGGAGCTTGACGGCGTATACTATCAGGTGGCCGCCGTGGTGGAGCTGGAACAGGGCAGGTTTAACGAGCTTGCCGCCGGCACGACGCCCCGGGCCTGGGTCTTTGCGGATTCCCCGGCCCTGGCCGAAGCCCCGGCAGCGGCAGACCCGAATATGCAGGAGGCCGCCGCTGCGCCGTCCGCCCCGGTGGGCGATTCCCCGGCCCCGGGCTTCACCTGTATGGAGATGGTGCTGCCCCAGCCGGTAAAGGACTTTGCCGCTGCCACCATGAAAAACGCCCTCAAGAGTCTGATCTCCGATCAGACCGAGATCACCGACAATTCCGGGCGGTTCTCTCTGGGCAGCCGCTTCGGGGTGCTGAAATCTCTCAGCGTGCGGGGCATCTCCTCCGATGCAGTGGAATATCCTTACTATGAAAATGCCGCTCGGCTGGCGGAGAATCACCTGGCCATCCGGCTGATCCCCGAGGGGATCTTGCTGGGCGTGCCCATCATCAGCCTCCTGATCCTGCTGCTTCTGCTGAACCGGAAACGCACCTGGGGCCTCCACAGCATCAGGGATGCGGTGGAAAACGCCATTGACAGAAAGCATCAGCGGGACTATTATGAAACCGCCGAGCCCCAGCCGGACTGGGACGATGGGATCCACAAAGCT
>CABSAB010000270.1 GCA_902475515.1 uncultured Eubacteriales bacterium
GCTCTTCAAAATCGGGCCGCCTGGGCATCCTGACAGCGGAGGACCGGCGGATCGTCCGGGAGTCTATGGCACTGGTCCACAGCGAGGACCTGGCGGACTGTGATTTCTCGGAGATCAGCGACGGCCAGCGCCAGCGCATCCTGCTGGCCCGGGCCTTGTGCCAGGAGCCGGAGGTGATCGTGCTGGACGAGCCCACCTCCTTTCTGGACATCCGCCACAAGCTGGAGCTGCTGTCTACCCTCAAGGACATGGTGCGCCAGCGGCAGCTGGCGGTGGTCATGTCTCTTCATGAGCTGGACCTGGCCCAGAAGGTGTCCGACTATGTGGTCTGTGTGCACAACAATGCCATCGAGCGCTATGGACCGCCGGAGGAGATTTTCACCTCGGATTACATCATGGAGCTCTACGGCGCCACCAGAGGCAGCTACAATGCGGATTTTGGTTGCCTGGAGATGGAGCCTGCCCGGGGAAAGCCGGAGATTTTCGTCATTGGCGGAGGCGGGAGCGGGATTCCTGTGTACCGGCAGCTCCAGCGGCGGGGCATTCCCTTTACGGCAGGGGTTTTGCAGGAAAACGATGTGGATTACCCGGTGGCAAAGGCCCTGGCAGTGGAGGTTATAGGGGAGCGGTCCTTTGAGCCCATTGGGGAAAGCGCCTTTGCAAGGGCGGCGGCGCGCATGAAGACTTGCGGCAAGGTTTTGTGCTGCCTTCGGGAGTTTGGCGCCATGAACGGAAAAAACCGGGAGCTTATGGAGCTCGCGAAAAAAGCGGGAACGCTGACGGATTCCCTTTGAGCCGAACCATATCGCCACCTCCGGCCGGAATGGCAGGGGGTGGCGTTTTTTGTGGCCTCCGGCGTGTATTTCCGGGAAAAGGGGGGTGCATCATGAACATGAATCCGAAGGAATACAGTGAGTATGTGAAAAAGATGGGCCCCAAGTCGCCCATTTGGAAGGACTGCTTCAACGCATTCTGGACCGGCGGACTGATCTGCCTGCTGGGCCAGCTGATTCAAAACGGCTACGTGTATGTGCAAAAATGATGTGACCCTCAAGTTGCCCTGAATTTTTCTGCCTTCAGCCTTGCCTTTTGCATGGAAGTGGTCTATAATAAAAAGGATAAGGGAAAATAGACGATTTGGACATTTCAACTTGTCGGGGGAGGGAGTGGGCCTATGAGACGAAATCGGATGTGCTGCCTGGGGGTGCTTGCCGCCCTGTTGACGCTGTTGTCCGGATGCATGCTGAAGACTGTGGATCAAATGTACTGTCTGCCCCGGCGCTCGGAGGAATACCACAATTTGCAGGCCGCCATGGACCAGGTGATGAGCGGACTGGAGTACTGCGCCCCCCTCCAGGGGGAGAACCAGCAGACGGTGCAGATGGTGGACCTGACCGGGGACGGTCAGTCGGAAGCTCTGGTATTTGCCAAGGGAGTGGGAGAGCGCCCTCTGAAAATTTTCATTTTTGCTAAGGAGCATGGTGCCTATGTGAACACCGCCACCATTGAGACGGCGGGCACGGCCTTTGAGCAGGTGGAGTATGCGGATTTGGACGGCGCCGGCGGTGTAGAGTTGGTGGTGGGCCGGCAGGTGAGCAACGAGGTGGTTCACGCCCTGTCCGCCTACACGTTCTCCCAGGGCACGCCAGAGACCCTACTGACGGCTAACTACAGCCGTTTCCTCACGGTGGACCTGGACCGGGACAACCTGCGGGAGCTGTTTCTGCTGCGCCCAGGCGCCGATGGGGGCAATGGGGTGGCGGAGCTGTACGACTATCGCGGCGGCGCCATGGAGCGCTCCGCCGAGGCGGTGATGTCGGTCCCGGTGGAGAATCTGAAGCGGATGACAGCCGGGGGCATGTACCAAGAGACCCAAGCAGTGTTTGCCGCCAGCAACTACGATGAGGATACCATCATCACAGATGTTTACGCCATAGTCAAGGACCGTCTCACCAATGTGTCCCTCTCCAGTGAGTCTGGCACCAGCGTCAAAACCATCCGTAACTACTATGTGTATGGTGACGATATCGACAACGATGGCCTCATGGAGCTGCCCTCCCTGGTTCCCATGGAGGAGGCCTCCTCCGGCGGACGGGAGCTCATCCGGTGGTATAACCTGACCCCGGAGGGGAATGAGGTGGAGAAGCTATATACCTTCCACAACTATGCTGACCGCTGGTACGTGTGCATTCAGAGGGACTGGGTGGACACGGTTTCCGTCACCCGGGGCGCAGATGTGGCCGGCGTCCAGGGATATGTGTTCTCTGCCGGGAGGGATCAGAAGCACCAGGTGCTGTTCACCATTTACGCGTTTACGGGGGACAACCGGGAGGAGCTGGCTGCCTCAGACGGGCGTTTCCCCCTGGCAAAGACCGACGAGGTGACCTATGCCGCCTGCCTGGGTGGTGGAAGTATGGGGCGCCAATTGGATCAAAAGACCTTGATTTCCTATTTTAACTTCATCCGGGAGGACTGGAAGACCGGTGAGATGTAAGGAGCGAAGAAGATGAAAAAGGTACTGATTTTGGAGGATGAGGTCAACATCCGCAGTTTTGTGGTGATCAACCTGAAGCGGGCCGGGTATGACGCCATTGAGGCCGGTACCGGTCAGGAGGCGCTGGACCGTTTGAAGGAACATCCAGACACCGGCGTTGCCATTCTGGATATTATGCTGCCGGATATGGATGGCTTTGACGTCTGCCGCAACATCCGTGCCACCAATAAGCAGATCGGCATCATCATGCTCACGGCCCGGACCCAGGAGATGGACAAGGTGACGGGCCTCATGACCGGGGCGGACGACTATGTGACCAAGCCCTTCTCTCCGGCGGAGCTTACAGCCCGGATCGATGCCCTGTACCGCCGCATTGGGGGCGATGGCGGGGCAGATACCGAGCTTTTGACCCAGGGGCCCTTTGTGATGAACATCCGGAACCGCACCCTGGAAAAGCAGGGGGAGCGCATCCGTCTGACCCAGGTGGAGTTTTCCATTTTGAAGCTGTTTATGCAGAATCCAGGCCGGGCCCTGTCTCGGGAGGACATTTTGGCTGCTGTGTGGGGGCCGGATTATGAGGGCGAGCTCAAAATTGTGGACGTGAACATCCGGCGGCTTCGGATCAAAATCGAAGACAACGCCACAACACCGAAATACATTACCACAGTCTGGGGGTTTGGTTATAAGTGGGGCGCATAACCCGTCGCAAGACCGGGGCGAACAAGAGAAAAACCCGGATCAAGGGCCTGCGGGGCCGGGCCGATGTAGTTGTCCACAATTTTGAGCTCGCCCATACGGTGGGGCCGGTGTTGGCCCTTGCGGCGGTCTTTGTGATCATCATCTCGGCCTCCTTTGCAGCCTATTATTACTCCAATATGCAGTCTGACATGCAGCACCGGGCAAAGACCACCACGGAGTTTTTTGCCAACTACATCGGCCAGAGCTACAACGCCTACTATCAGTCCTGCGTTACCTACGCCAGGACCTTCGAAGAGAAGAACACCATTGAGCTCCAGTTCATCAATACCAGCGGACGAATCGTGGCCTCTTCCTATGGCCG
>CABSAB010000271.1 GCA_902475515.1 uncultured Eubacteriales bacterium
GGTCTACACCCGGGGGCCCCGCAGCTACACCGGGGAGGATACCGTGGAGCTGCAATGCCACGGTTCTCCGGCAGTGCTGACCGAAGCCCTGTCGCACCTGTTTGTGTGCGGCGCACGGCAGGCAGGCCCCGGCGAATTTACCAAACGGGCCTTTTTAAACGGGCAAATGGACCTGACTGCCGCCGAGGCCGTGATCGACCTGATCGAGGCGGAGACCGCCGACGCCGCCGCCAACGCCGCGGGACAGGTAGCCGGCGCTTTGCAGCGGAAGCTAGAGCCGGTCTATGAGGATTTAGTCTCAGTGATGAGCCATTTCCACGCGGTGCTGGACTACCCCGATGAAGACATTGACGACTTCCGGCTTGACGCCTACGGCGATCTGCTGGAAACGCAGCAGCAAACACTGGACAAGCTGCTGGCCACCTGCCGGCGGGGCAGCGTTGTAAAAAACGGGATCTCCGCGGTGATTTTGGGCCGGCCCAACGCGGGAAAATCCAGCTTACTAAACGCCTTGGCGGGCTATGAGCGGGTGATCGTCACAGACATCCCCGGCACCACCCGGGACACCGTGGAGGAGAAGATCCGCCTGGGCAAGTTCCTGCTGCGGCTGACAGACACGGCAGGCATCCGGGACACGGAGGACACTGTGGAAAAGCTGGGTGTGGAGCGGTCCGTGGATGCCGCCAAAGGCGCGGATCTGGCGCTGGTGGTCATTGACGGCTCCCAGCCCCTTTGTCCGGAGGACTTCCGGGCTATGGAGGCTTCCAGGGCCTCCCGGCAGGCTATTTGCGTACTCAGCAAGGCTGACCTGCCCCAGGCTGTTACACCTCAGCAGCTGGATTTCGACATGGTGGTGCCGGTTTCCGCTGTGACGGGAGATGGCATCCCCGCGCTGACGGCGGCGGTGGAGACGCTGTTTGCCGCAGACGCCCCCTGCGACGGGACCCTGCTGACCAACGTGCGCCACGAGACCGCCATCACCAGGGCACGGGACGCCATTGCCCGGGTGCGGGATTCCATGACTGCCGGAGCCACCCCCGACGCAGTGCTGCTGGATGTGGAGGAGGCGCTTTCCGCCATTGGCGAGGTCACAGGCAAAAATATGCGGGAGGACATCACCGACGGCATCTTCTCCCGGTTCTGCGTGGGAAAATGATTTTTTGCGGGGACCGCGGAGATATGCGTCACTCCCTTGACATTTCGCCTGCGGGCTTGTATACTACTTTTACAATCTAAACCATTAACACAGAAAAGCAAAACAAACGGCAGCCCTGCCGAAAGGATGATATCAATGCCCATTACCGACCTCTTAGAGCGCAACGCTAAGCTCTACGGAACGGAGACCGCCCTGGTGGAAATTAATCCTGAACTTCAGGAAAAGCGCCGGATCACCTGGAAGGAATATGACCTCATTATGCCCGCCCCCACCACCCCCTACCGCCGGGAGATCACCTGGCAGGTCTTTGACGAAAAGGCCAACCGGGTGGCCAATATGCTCATAGACCGGGGCATCGGCCCGGGCAAAAAGGTAGCCATTTTGCTGATGAACTGCCTGGAGTTCCTGCCCATTTACTTCGGCATCCTCAAAACCGGCGCTGTGGTGGTGCCCATGAACTTCCGCTTCTCCGCCGACGAGATCGAATACTGCGTCAAGCTTTCGGACACGGATGTTCTGCTCTTTGGCCCGGAGTTCATCGGCCGGGTGGAGGAGATCGTGGAAGGCATCGGTGAAAACCGGCTGCTGATGTACGTGGGAAGCGGCGTCTGCCCCACCTTTGCCGAGGACTATGACCAGTTGGTGGCCAATTTCTCCTCCAGCGCGCCTTTGGTCCGTATTGAGGACGAGGACGACGCGGCCATATACTTCTCCTCCGGCACCACAGGCTTCCCCAAGGCCATCCTACATAACCATGAGAGCCTCATGCAGTCCGCCCGGATGGAGCAAAAGCACCATGAAACGGGCCGGGACGACTGCTTCCTGCTGATCCCGCCCCTGTACCACACCGGGGCCAAGATGCACTGGTTCGGCTCCCTGATCTCCGGCTCCAAGGCGGTGCTCCTCAAGGGCACCAGTCCCAAGAACATCCTGGAGGCCGTCTCTCAGGAGAAATGCACCATCGTCTGGCTTCTGGTGCCCTGGGCCCAGGACCTGCTGGACGCGCTGGACCGGGGGGAGCTGAAGCTCTCGGACTATGAAACAAAGCAGTGGCGGCTGATGCACATCGGCGCCCAGCCGGTGCCCCCGGTGCTCATCAAGCGCTGGCTCAGCTATTTCCCCGATCATAAATACGACACCAACTACGGCCTGTCCGAGTCCATCGGTCCCGGCTGTGTACATCTCGGCATGGAGAACATCCACAAGGTGGGCGCCATCGGCGTGCCCGGCTACGGCTGGCAGTGCAAAATCGTGGAGGAGGACGGCGTGACCGAAGTTCCCCAGGGCGGCGTGGGTGAGCTGTGCGTCAAAGGCCCCGGCGTCATGACCTGCTATTACAACGACCCCGAGGCCACCGCTCAGGTGCTCCCCGGCGATGGCTGGCTCCGCACCGGCGACATGGCTATGCAGGATGCGGACGGGTTCTACTTCCTGGTGGACCGGAAAAAGGACGTGATTATCTCCGGCGGCGAGAACATCTATCCGGTGCAGATCGAGGACTTTTTACGGACCAATCCCGCTGTGAAGGATGTGGCGGTCATCGGCATGCCCGACCAGCGGCTGGGGGAGATCACTGCCGCCATTATTGAGGTCAAGCCGGAATGTACGCTCACGGAAGACGAGGTAAACCACTTCTGCCAGGAGCTGCCCCGGTATAAGCGGCCCAAGAAGATCATCTTTGCTGAAGTCCCCCGGAACGCCACGGGCAAGATCGAGAAGCCCAAGCTGCGGGAGATCTACTGCGTGGAGAATCTGGTGGCGGCACAGAACGGGATCGAGCTGTAATTATAATAGACACGCCGCATGTTTTGCGGCGTGTCTATTTCAGCCTTTCCCCAAAAGAAAATCTGTGGTATAATGAGAAAAACATCAAAACAGGAGGTTCCCATGACCTATCAGGAAGCTTTTATCGAATTTATGGTTCGCGCCGGAGTGCTGACCTTTGGCGACTTCACCACCAAGTCCGGCCGCAAGACCCCCTATTTCATCAACACCGGCAACTATAAAACCGGGGCCCAGGCCCATGAACTGGGAAATTACTACGCCGCCTGCATCCATGAGCATCTGGAAGAAGCCGGGGGGGCGGACGTGCTCTTTGGCCCTGCCTACAAAGGCATTCCCCTGGTGGTCACCGCCGCCGCCAGCCTCTACCGGAATTACAAGGAGGACTACCCCTACTGCTTCAACCGCAAGGAAAAAAAGGACCACGGCGAGGGCGGCAGCATGGTGGGCGCCAAGATCGAGGCAGGCCAGCGCATCGCCATCGTAGAGGATGTGGTCACCGCCGGCACCGCCGTCCGGGAGTCCATCGCCCTGTTCCGGGACATCGCCCCTGTGAAAATCACGGCACTGTTCGTGTCTGTGGACCGCATGGAGCGCGG
>CABSAB010000272.1 GCA_902475515.1 uncultured Eubacteriales bacterium
CCGCTGCGGTGCAGTGAGCCGGTGACGGCGCGGTGCGCAGCAGAGAAGCCGGGGACAGACGTTCGGCTCTGGCATGGCGTTTGGCATGCGCAGGATGGTTGGAACAGAAAACACAGCGCAAAGATGGGTAGGCATGATGGAATACAGTGTTTTAATGACGGTATATGGAAAGGACGATCCGGAATTTTTTCGGAACGCCCTGACGAGCATGGTCCGGCAGAGTAAAGCTCCGGATGAGATCGTTCTGGTGAAGGATGGGCCTGTGCCGGAGGCGATCCAGCGCGTGATCGACGAAACAGCGCAGGAGACGCCGGATATTCTGGTGCAGGTGCAGCTGGAGAAGAATCTGGGGCTGGGCCTGGCGCTCAACGCCGGGCTTCAGGTGTGCAGAAATGAGCTGGTGGCCAGAATGGATTCCGACGATATTTCCATGCCAACCCGCTGTGAGAAGCAGGTGCGTGCGTTTGAAGAAAATCCCAATTTAGATATCGTTGGCTGTCCGGTGATCGAGTTTGTAGGCGAGCCGGAAAATGCGGTGGGGAAGCGGGACGTTCCCTTGGATAATGCGGCGATCCACGCCTATTGCAAAAAGCGGGACCCCTTCAACCACCCAACGGTGATGTATCGAAAGAGCAAGGTGGACGCGGTGGGCGGCTATGGCGACCTGCGGAAGAACCAGGATACGGATCTGTGGATCAAAATGCTGTCCGCCGGCGCGGAGTGTGCCAATTTGCCGGAGTATCTGGTGCGGTTCCGGTTTGACGAAAATACATATCAGAAGCGGAAAAATTGGATCAACACCAAGCTGCTGATCGGTATTCGCTGGCGGGCGTTCCGCACGGGCTTTTGCTCCCTGGCTGATTTTCTCACAGTTGCGGGGATGCAGCTTGCGATCTTTGTGATGCCGGTGGCCTTTCAGAAATTTGTCTACAAGCATTTGCTGCGAAGATAACAGCTGAGGAGAAGAAAGTATGAATCAATCTGCGTTGGTGAGCGTGATCGTTCCTGTTTATAATGTGAAAGCGTACTTATACCGGTGCGTGGATTCCATCCGCAGCCAGACCTATGAAAACTTAGAGATTCTCTTGGTAGATGATGGCGCCACGGACGGCAGCGGGCAGCTTTGTGATGAGATCGCGGCGCAGGAACCGCGGGTCCGGGTGGTCCACAAGGAAAACGGCGGACTGTCCAGTGCCCGCAATGCGGGGCTTGCAGTCTGCACGGGCGATTATATCGGCTTTGTGGACAGCGATGACTGGATCGCGCCGGATACATACGAATATATGCTTCGACTGATGGAGGAACATAGCGCGGAGGCCGTGCAGATTAATCGAAAGCTGGCAGTGGAGTTTACTCTGGAGACCGGCGGGCAGGCCGAGAAGATCGAGGTGCTCGAAGGGAAGGCCATTTTGCAGCATTATCTGGAAAGCTCCACCCAGACGGGCTCCTACTCGATGGGCCGGAGCTTGTTCCGGCGCACGGTGCTCGATGGGCTTCGCTTCCGGGAAGGGAAGATCAACGAGGATATCGATTACAAATATAAAGCCCTGCAGCGCTGCAGCGTGTATGTAGAGAGCAATCTTGTGAAATATTTTTATTTTCAATCCACGGGCTCCCTTACCACATCCGGGCTGCGGCAGCGGGATTTTGACCTGTATGACGCGGCAGACGAGCTTGCCCGCCTGACCCGGGACGAGGAATACGGAACCATCCGCTTCCTGGGCGAGGTCAAGCAGAAGCGGACAGCCTTTTCGCTGCTGTGTAAGGTCGCCTATTACGGCGTTTCCGATCCATCGATTGACCGGAAGCAGATCGTGAAGCAGCTGACGCGGGAGCACCGGAAGAACCTGCCGGTGCTGCTGAAGGCGCCGCTGCCATGGAGCCGGAAGATCGTTGCGGTGTTGCTGGCGGTCCATATCAAGGCGCTGGAATTGCCGCTGGGCATTGCAAAAGCCATCAAGGCCGCATGACATTGACATAGCCATAACGGGAAGGGGAGGTGTGCATAGTGAAGCAGCGTGAGGCAGCTTTAGATTTCAAAAACCTGTATTTTGTACTGTTTGCTGTGGTGTTGTTTATCGAGTGTAATTCGACGCTTCGTGAGTATAATCCGGTTCGCTATGCGGCCATCCTGCTCATGTGCGGCGTGGCCGCGCTGCGCATTTTGAAGCGCGGCACGTTTACCCTGAATGTGTTTTTTGCCTGGTCTGCTGCGGTGCTGTTTTATATGCTGCTCAGCAGCTTCTGGGCCATTCGCCCGGGGGACACGGTCCAGGCTGTCAAAAATCTGCTGATCGTTTCACTGATCACCGCGGTCACCTCCCTGATGGTGGAGGAGGCCGCAGATCTGAAAAAGCTCAGCTACGGTATGATCTGGGCATTTTTTGCGGAAACGGTGTATGTGCTGTCCCGGCTCGATCTGTCCCAGCTGGGTGAAAAGCGGATCGGGGCGGAATATGCGGAGCTTTCCCAATGGAATGCCAATGCCATCGGTGCCTTTACGGCGGTGGGCTGTGTGCTGTGTGTGCTTGGGATGCTGCAAAAGAGGAAAAAACAGCAGAATTTTCTCCTGGAGCTGTGTCTGGCGGTATTTTTCCTGGCGACTACCTTGCTCACCGGCTCCAGAAAAGCGCTGTTTATCATCGGGGGCACCTTTGTGATCTTTGTGGTTCTGTATAATGGAAACCGCAAGCGGATGCGCAATCTGTGCCTGGCCGGGTTTGTGCTGCTGGCACTGTTTGCAGTGATCATGCTCAATGACGACCTCTACACGCTGATCGGCGCCCGGATCGGACGGATGATCCAGGAGCTCATGGGGCATGCCACCACAGAAAACAGTATGTCCCTCCGCAAGGGTATGATCTCCAGCGGCTGGGGCTGGTTCCTGGAGCGGCCTGTGCAGGGATACGGGCTGGCCGGATTTGCGGAGCTGTACGGGCAGAGCACCGGCTGGAAGGTCTATTCCCACTGCAATTTTATCGAGATCCTGGTGGGCGGCGGCATGATCGGGTTTCTGCTGTACTACGCGGTCTATGCGTATGCCCTGTGGAACCTCGGCACGGCGGCGCTGCGGCACACCGACTTTGGCCGGAGCTTTGTGTTCGCACTGCTGCTGATGATGCTTTTCAATAATGTGGCGCTGGTGTGCTATGCGGATATCGTGTATATCAGCGTGCTGATGTTGGCGTGCTGCTATTTGAAATTTCCAGGGTGGGACGGTGTTTACAGTGATTCGTAGGATAATGTTTGTGACCCGGTTCCTCTCCGGCGGCGGCGCCGAGCGGGTGATATCGGTGCTGGCAAACAGCCTGGTGGAGCAGGGCTATGAGGTCGGGATCATGGCCTATAATGTGACCCCGCAGGATTACCCGCTGGATGCGCGGGTGTCGCGCTTTACGCTGGAAAATTACGCGGAAGATACAGGAAACCCGGTGAGCCGCACGGCCTTTCGGTGGAAGCACCTGCGAAAGGCGGTCAAGGCCTATCACCCGGATGTGGTCCTGCCGTTTCTGTGATAGACCGGCTTATTCCG
>CABSAB010000273.1 GCA_902475515.1 uncultured Eubacteriales bacterium
CGCGTACAGTGTAGAGCTGTACACCAACCGCCAGTTCTCCCCGGGGGCTCCAGCCCAGCAGCGACACATAGTTCCGGATGGCGTCGGGCAGATAGCCCATGGAAAGCAGGTCCTCATAGGAGGGGTCCCCATGGCGCTTGGACATCTTGCGCACATTCCCCGTCTCCGGATCGGTGATCATCACGCTGGCGCAGTGGATATAGGTGGGCACCTCCCATCCAAAGGCCTCATAGAGCAGATTGTACTTCGGCGCGGAGGACAGGTATTCGCTGCCCCGGACCACATGGGTGATGCCCATGAGATGGTCGTCCACTACGTTTGCAAAGTTGTAGGTGGGCAGGCCGTCGGATTTCAGCAGTACCTGGTCGTCCAGCTCGCTGTTGTCCACGGTGATATCCCCGTAGACCGCATCGTGGAAGGTGGTGCTTCCCTCCGGAATGATCTGCCGGATCACATAAGGCTCCCCCGCATCCAGCTTCTGCTGGATCTCCTCCGGGGAAAGTCCCAGGCAGTGCCGGTCGTACTTCGCATTGGGATCGTCCTTGTGCAGCGCCTCCAGCCGTTCTTCTGTGCAGAAGCAGCGGTAGGCCGCGCCCTTTTCGATGAGCAGCTCCGCGTATTTTTTGTATAGCTCCCGGCGCTCGGTCTGCACATAGGGTCCTACCGGGCCGCCCACATCGGGCCCCTCGTCGTAGTCCAGGCCGCAGCCCGCCATGGTCCGCTTGATGACCGCTACCGCGTCCTCCACCTTGCGCTTCTGGTCGGTGTCCTCGATGCGCAGGATGAACGTGCCCCCCGCGTGCCGGGCAATAAAATAGGTATACAGCGCCGTACGCAGATTGCCCACATGCATATGCCCCGTGGGGCTGGGGGCAAACCGGGTGCGCACCGTCCCCTTGGGAATACGCGCTTCCATTTCCTCAAAGAAATTCATTGTGCTTCCTCCAAAATTTAGCCATATACGACCATTATATTTTCTTCCGGGCAGATGTCAAGCAAAATCCGCAGGACGCCATCGCCCATTTTCTCAGGTTTTTCCCATTTATCAATTGAAAAAAAGCACACCCTGTGCTAAAATAGACTGGATTATGCTAGAAGCAAAATATTTGGACACTACTATGGACAAGAAGGTTTTGGAATATGGAAGAAACAACTGCGAAAAAAGTACTCCTCTCCGGCATCCAGCCCAGCGGCGATCTGACCCTGGGCTCCTACCTGGGGGCCATCCGGAATTGGAAGGGCCGTGCCGGTGAATTCGACTGCTATTATTTCATGGCGGATATGCACACCATCACCGTCCGGCAGAACCCCGCCGACCTGCGCCGCCGGGTGCTGGAACAGCTGGCCCAGTATATCGCCTGCGGCCTGAGCCCCGAGGAGAACACCCTGTTCATCCAGTCCCATGTGCATCAGCACGCGGAGCTGGGCTGGGTCCTCCAGTGCTATACCATGTTCGGTGAGCTTTCCCGCATGACCCAGTTCAAAGACAAGAGCGCCAAAAACGCCGGGAATATCAATGGCGGACTGTTCGCCTATCCCTGCCTGATGGCGGCGGATATCCTGCTGTATCAGCCGGACTATGTACCTGTGGGCGAGGATCAGCGGCAGCATGTGGAGATCACCCGGGACATTGCAAACCGCTTTAACGGCGTCTATGGCGATGTGTTTAAGATCCCCGAGCCTTATATCCCCAAGACCGGCGCCCGTGTCATGAGCCTGCAGGACCCCACCAGCAAGATGTCCAAGTCCGACCATGACCCCAATGCCAGCATCTATCTGAAGGACGATAACGACAGCGTCATGCGGAAGTTCAAGCGCGCCGTCACCGACAGCGAGACCTGCGTCCGCTTTGACCGGGAAAATAAGCCCGGCGTCTCCAATCTCATGGATATCTACTCCGCCTGCACCGGAAAGACCTATGCCGAGATCGAGCGTGAGTTCGACGGCAAGGGCTACGGCGACTTCAAGCCCGCCGTGGGCGAGGCGGTGCTCTCTGTCACAGCCCCCATCCGGGACGAGGCCCAGCGCATCCTCAAGGATAAAGCCTATCTCGAAAGCGTCTATCAGGCAGGCGCGGAAAAGGCCGGATATATTGCAAACAAAACACTGCGGAAGGTTTATAAAAAGATCGGATTTGTTCCCCGATAAGAAAGGATGATTCCATGCTGGCGCCACGGGAGATCTTAACGGTCGTGGCCGCGGTCCTTGCCGCGGCGGTCATTTCCTTTGTGCTCACGCCACTTGTGAAATATTTTGCTGTGCGCTTTGGCTTTGTGGATATCCCCAAGGACGAGCGGCGCATGCACAGCCACCCCATTCCCACCATTGGGGGCCTGGCCATTTTTGCCGCCTTTTTCCTGGTGGTGCTGGTAATGGCCAATGTTTCCCGGCAGCTGATCGGCATGCTCCTGGGCAGCCTCATCATCGTCCTGCTGGGCGTGGTGGATGACAAATATGATCTCAACGCCAAGTTCAAATTTCTCATTCAGATCCTGGCCGCGGTGATCCCCGTGACCCAGGGCTGCGTGATCCGCTATATCTCCAATCCCCTGCCCATCCAGGACTATCCCTATCTGCCCCTGCGGTTTTTGGCCATTCCCTGCACCATCATCTGGATCGTGGCGCTGACCAATGCCGTGAATTTTATCGACGGGCTGGACGGCCTGTCCGTGGGCGTCTGCTCCATCAGCTGCCTGTCCATGGGCGTGATCGCCATAGCTCTGGGCCAGGGCAGCGAGGCGCTGATTTTGGGTGCCCTGCTGGGGGCCTGTCTGGGCTTTCTGCCCTATAATCTGAACCCTGCCAAGATCTTTATGGGCGATACCGGCGCCACGTTCCTGGGCTTTATGCTGGGATGCATGTCCGTATCGGGACTGTTCAAGGTCTATACGGTGATCTCCTTCGCCGTGCCGATCCTGGTGCTGGGGGTGCCGCTGTTTGATATCTGCTTTGCTTGTCTCCGGCGCATGTGGCATCATGTGAGCCCCATGCACGCTGACCGGAGCCATATCCACCACCGGCTCATCGATATGGGCTTCAACCAGCGCCAATCGGTTTCTATTTTGTATCTGGTAGCGTCTCTGCTGGGGCTGCTGGCCGTCTTTGCCAGCACCACCGGGCCGGGCCGGGCGCTGATGGTTTTGGTGGCCGTGGCCGCCATCGGCGGCGTTGCCCTGTGGCTGCTGTCTCAGCGCCGCTTTTATGTGGGCGAGACCGGGCAGGAGGAGGAAGCTCCCTCCCAGCAGGCGGACGCCGGGGCTCCGGAGGAGACAAATCCTTCCGCCGAACAGGACGCGCCCGAATCCGCGGACGAATAACACAAAGGCGGCGTTCCCGCCGCCTTTGCTACGAAGATAGCATCAAATAAATCGCCACGGCAGCCAGCGGCCAAAGGTCTCCCTCCTCCCCGTCTTTTTTGGAAAGCAGGTAGATCAGCAGCAGGATCAGAAGATCGTCGCTGTCCAGGCGCTTTAATTTACTGATGATCCCCCCCAGGAGCCCGCCGCC
>CABSAB010000274.1 GCA_902475515.1 uncultured Eubacteriales bacterium
TGGTTGCGTTCGTGCGTGACTGGCGGGAACGCTGGAAAAGATCATGAAAAAACCATCTGCCGTATGGGATACGGCAGATGGTTTTTGCTTATTTATGCTGATTCCAGATTTGAGCCAGAATATCCTTCAGGACCAGGAACGCGTCCTGATTGTTGTAGCCATATTCCCGTTTTAGCCGTGCCAGCATATCCTCCAGGGGGACAGTGTAGTCCTGGAGCCGGACCTCCTGCTGGTAGGCGGCCAGAACCGGGTACTGCTTTGCCCATAGCTGTGTCCAGTCAATCTTCTGCTGGGTTTCCGGGCTGGTATGGGCGATGACCGCTTCGATCTCCTTGACCTCCACGTCAAAATCCACGAGGTCATCCAGGGTCACGTGGTACAGCACCGACAGCCTTTTGGATTGGCGAATGTCCGGCAGGGTCTCATCCAACTCCCACTTGGAAAGTGTCTGACGGCTGATCTCCAGCTTTTCCGCCACGGCCTCCTGAGACAGTCCGCTTTTTTTGCGGGCGCGGGACAGGCTGCTTCCTAAGCTCATTGTGATCGCTCCTTTGTTTTGATAGGCCCAGTATAAGGCATGCGCGGGGAAAAAACCAGCGACAGAAGCTTGCAGTTTTGCCCGTTTTTTTCACATACAAAAGCAGCGCCCATCCGGTGGGACGGGCGCTGGGAAGCTTGGCTCAGCGGAAAATCATCTCGTGGCGCTTGGGGCCGGTGGAGACCATGGTGATGGGAATACCGATCTCATTCTGGAGATACTCCACGTAGCCGCGGGCCTCGGGGGGAAGGTCATCCCAGTTGGTGATGCCCCGGACGTCGGTTTTCCAGCCGGGGAGGGTGGCGTAGACGGGCTTGGCCTTTTTCAGCTCCGTGGTCACGGGGAAATCCCTGGTGACTACGCCATTGATCTCATAGCCCACGCAGACGTTGATGGTGTCGAGATAGCCCATGACGTCCAGGCAGGTGAGGACCACATCCGTGGCGCCCTGGACCTCGCAGCCGTAGCGGGTGGCCACGGCGTCGAACCAGCCCACCCGGCGGGGGCGGCCTGTTTTGGCGCCGTATTCTCCGGCGTCGCCGCCGCGTCTGCGGAGCTCTTCGGCCTCGTCGCCGAACAGCTCACTGACGAACTCGCCTGCACCCACGGCGCTGGAATAGGCCTTGGTGACCACATAGACCTGGGAAAGCTCCCTGGGTGCGATGCCCGCGCCCACACAGCCGAAACCGGCCAGGGTGTGGGAGGAGGTGGTCATGGGATAGATGCCGAAATCCGGGTCCTTCAGGGAGCCCAGCTGGCCCTCCAGAAGAACGGTCTTGCCAGCGGCCAGGGCATCCTTCAAATACTTCTGCACATTGCCCACGTAGGGGCGGATCAGCTCCCGCCACTCCATCAGCTGGGCAAACAATTCGTCCGCATTGATGGGAGGCTTGTGGTACAGGTGGACGAAGAGGGCATTTTTCAGGGTGCATATATTTTCAAGATGGGATTTTAGGCTCTCCTCGTCAAACAGCTCGTGGAGCTGAATGCCGGTTTTGGCGTATTTGTCGGAATAAAACGGCGCGATGCCGGACTTGGTGGAGCCGAAGGCGTTGCCTGCCAGACGCTCCTCCTCATAGGTGTCCTGGAGGATGTGATAGGGCATCAGAAGCTGCACCCGGTCCGAGATCAAAAGCTGGGGCGCGGGAACGCCCGCGTCCGTGATGGTCTTGATCTCCTCCATCAGCTCCGGGATATCCAGGGCCACGCCGTTTCCGATGACGTTCATGGTGCCGGGATTGCACGCGCCGGAGGGGATCAGGTGCAGGGCAAACTTTCCGTAGTCGTTGATGATCGTATGGCCCGCATTGGCGCCGCCCTGGAAACGGACGACGATATCCGAGGTCTCGGACAGAAGATCCGTGACCTTTCCCTTGCCCTCATCGCCCCAGTTGGCGCCGACGATTGCTTTTACCATAGTTGATACCTCCGCGGATGGGATTCGCAACCCTTGGGAAACCCTGCGGGATTTGCCTTTTCCATGTCCGCTGTCGATCTATGGCCATTATATCGCATAGGCCGGACTTTTGCAAGGCGGTTCGGAAAATTTCGCCTTTACTTTCCATAGGCAGTTTGTTAAAATGGTACTACAAAAAAGACGAGGTGATCCGGCATGAATACGCACGGTAAGGGCAGTGATCCCAAGGCGGCATTGTATCAGGAGCTGCTGAAGCTGAAAACTCCGGAGGAGTGCTACCGGTTCTTTTCGGACCTGTGCACGGTGTCCGAGCAGATGGCCATGGAGCAGCGGTTTGAGGTGGCGATGCTGCTGGACGAGGGAAGCATCTACAGCGACGTCTTGGAAAAAACCGGCGTCAGCAGTGCCACGGTGAGCCGGGTGAAGCGATGTCTCAATTACGGCTCCGGCGGTTATCGGCTGATCCTGGACCGGATGAAGGAGGATCAGGCATGAGCGCTTATGGGCCCCTGGCGGCATTTTACGATAAATTGACGGAGGACGTGGATTATCCCGGCCTCTATGACTATCTGATGACACATTTCACCCGGAGCGGCGTGCAGCTGCGGCGGGTGCTGGATATGGCCTGCGGCACGGGGAGCCTCAGTATGCTCTTTGCTGGCAGCGGCGTGGAGACCCTGGGCATGGACCTGAGCCGGGATATGCTCTACCGGGCCTGGGAAAAGGCGGCGGGGATGACGGAAAATCCTCCGAAATTCCAGGTGGGGAACATGGCGGACTTCTCGGTCACGGAACCGGTGGATGGCCTGGTGTGCATGCTGGACAGCTTCAATTATCTGCTGGACCCGGCGGAGGGCGTTGCGGCGCTCGCGTGCTTTTATGAGGCGCTTGCGCACGGCGGAATGCTGATCTTTGATGTGCGGCCCCGGCGGCAGCTGATGAATTTTGACGGGCAGATGTTCATGGACGAGACCGAGGACGTAGTCTGCCTGTGGCGGACGGAATTTGACGAGGAAGAGAATACCTGCTTTTATGGCATGGATATTTTCGTGCGGGAGGGAGACCTCTGGCGGCGGGAGCGGGAGGAACACTACGAATACGCCTACCGGCTTCGGTGGCTGAAGCAGCAGCTGAAGGCGGCGGGATTCCGGGATATCCGGTTCTTCGGGGACCGGACCATGGAGCTGCCGGGACGGCAGGACGAGCGGGTGTTTATTACAGCGAGAAAGGAAGCATGACCATGGGGGATCGGTTGGTACGGGCTATGACCCGGGACGGCTATGTGAAGATCACGGCGGTCAGGACCACGGAACTGACGGAGCGGGCCAGGCAGATCCACCACACCACGGCGGTGGCCACGGCGGCCCTGGGCCGGGTGCTGGCGGCCACCAGCATGATCGGCAATATGCAGAAAAACGACCAGGGGAGCGTCACCATGACCATCAAGGGCGGCGGGCCATTGGGAACGCTGCTTGCCACCTCCGATCCCGACGGAAACGTGCGGGGGTAGGCACCTGTTCGCTCTCCACAAAGTAGGCCGC
>CABSAB010000275.1 GCA_902475515.1 uncultured Eubacteriales bacterium
TATAAGCCGGGGTTTTCTTTAATCAAAAATCCGGCGTGACATGCTTTCACACATCACGCCGGATCATTATTTCATTTTCAATCAAGCCACCCGGCAGGCGCTGTAGTAACGGGAGGAATAGTAGCTCTCGTTCAGGGAGCTGATTTTCACGCCGCCGCTGGCCGCATGGATGAACTGGCCGCTGCCGATGTAGATGCCGATGTGGGAGATACCCGAGGTGGCATAGGTGCCCGTAAAGAACACCAGATCGCCGGCCTGCAGGTTGGAATAGGAAACAGGCGTTCCATCATAATACTGGGTGTCGGCGGTACGGCTGATAGAATAGCCGCACTTCCGGAAGACATACTGGACAAAGCCGGAGCAGTCAAAGCCGGAGGGAGATGTTCCGCCCCAGACATAGGGCACGCCCAGATACTGCTTGGCCACGCTGACGATATCAGAGGACGCATAGCTGTCATAGCTGGGCTCCGAATAGCTGTAGCTGGGAGCCGGTGCGCTGTAGCTGGGAGTGCTGGCAGCTCTCCGGGCAGCTTCCTCCTCGGCGGCCTTTCTGGCAGCCTCTTCGGCAGCCTTTCTGGCCGCTTCCTCTGCAGCCTGACGCTCAGCCTCTTCGCGGGCGACCACATCGTTATAGGTCTCCAGCTCCGTGCTGCCGTCCTCGCTGTTATTGGTGTTGTTCACCAGAGAAGCCTGCACATAGCCCGTGGTATCGCCATACTGGACCTGATACCAGTCACCCACCTGCTCGATCAGCGTGCAAAGGCTGCCGGCATAGAGGATGTCGGTCTTATCGGCTTCCTCGTTGGGTTCACTTCTCAGGTTGACCGCCTCGCTGGCGATCACAGTGTAATCAAAGATCTTCTGGGCGGGGACCTCCATGGTGGGGTCCACCAGGTCGCTGCGGATATAGCCGCTCACGTCACCTGCGGTGACCTGATACCACTCGCCGGAAAGGCCGGTGATGGTCACGGCATCCTCGGTGGAAAGGGCGGAAAGGACCTCTCCATCCTCGCTGGCGGCGGTGCGGACATTGGCGCCATCCACCTTGACCATGCCATAATCCAGGGCGACCTCGCCCTCGGTGCTGATGGTCATATAATCCTGATACACAAAGCCCGTCAGGCCCTCGCAGCTGATCCGGTACCAGTCGCCGTCCTTGGAAAGAACGATCACCTTCTGATCCAGAAGCAGACCGCCCAGCACCTCGGCATCCTTGGTGGGGTTATTGCGGACGTTGACGCCCTCGGTCGTAACCGTACCGATACCCAGCACTGTGCCGGTGACCAGCTTGCCCACCGCAATGGGGGCATCCTGCTCCATCACCATTGCCTGGGGAGCCTTCGGCGCTTTCACCCGGGCGGTATCTGCCGCCAGGGCGGTGGAGCCCAGGGCCATTACAGCTGCCAGAGTGATCGAAAGGGCTCTGGCCGGTCTGAAAAGTGAAGAATTCATGATATGTAACCTCCGTTTGTTACTCTGTGAACCAAGGCAATCAGTTCATTACTTGGATGTGTCTTTCAGCGCACGTTCCAGCCACACGCTGCCCACATCCAGTGCCGAGAAAAGTCCATCCTTCTCGGAGCGCTTGGTCACTCGGTCTCGGGATCTCACGCCCGGGTCCGTCAGCTGGAGCTGCACGGAAACCTTGGACGCGATCTCCTCCTCACCGACCTTTTGGGTCTCGAGGATCTGCATCATCACGATGTACGGATCCGCCATGGAACCGTAGTAGATGATGTTGTCCTTTCGCATCAGGGGACGGCCCTTATACATGAGGGGCTGCTTGGATTCTGTCTCCATTTTGTATCTCCTTTCTGCGAATGTAACCGAATTGTAACACATTGTTTCGGATATGTCAACACCTTCGGCCCATTCTTTTGTGGTTTTTTTCAAAAAACCCCTGGACACAGAACAACATTACCGGAGATTTCATATGCAATTATCGCGGTTTTTCCGCTGAGGGGCAAAAAATCTGTCCCGGCAGAGCCGGGACAGGATGCCACCTGCTTAGCTGAACAGATAGTGCTTGACCAGCTCCTGCATCAGCTCATCCCGGTCGATCTTGGTGATCTCGGTCCGGGCGCCATTGTAGTTGGTGATGTACGTCGGGTCCTCGCTGAGCAGATACCCAACGATCTGGTTGATGGGGTTATACCCCTTTTCGCTGAGTGAGCAGTACACCGACGTGAGAATCCGCTTCATCTCACGGTTCGTGTCCTCTGTCACATGAAATTTAATTGTCTGGTCTTCCATCGGCGACCCTCCCCATAGTTCTTTTGTTATGCACCCATCTTACTTCATCTTTGCGCAAATGTAAAGAGGAACCTGTAGGATTCTCAAAATCTTAATCAATTTCCAAGGATTTTCTTCAGGTATTGTGATCCGAAACATGGAAAGTTTTGAGATTTCCGATCTTCTGACTGCGCCGGTCCAGCTCCGCCAGCACATCCTCCAGGGGAATGTTTTTCTCGGCCATCATCACAAGCACATGATAAATGAGGTCGCTGATCTCCCCCACGGTATCGGCGGGAACGTCATTTTTCGCGGCGATGATGGTCTCGGCGGACTCCTCTCCCACCTTTTTTAGGATCTTATCCAGCCCTTTTTCAAAAAGGTAGCAGGTATAGCTGCCCTCGGTGGGATTCGCCTTGCGGTCCAGAATGACCTGGTACAGATCACGAAGCACTTGATCGTTCATTGCACTTCCTCCAATCTTTCGTAGAAGCAGGACACCGCCCCGGTGTGACAGGCCGGGCCTGCGGGCTCCACCATTAACAATAGTGTATCGGTGTCGCAGTCGGTATAGATCTCCTTGACATGGAGAAAATTCCCCGAGGTCTCGCCCTTGTTCCACAGGGTCTTGCGGCTGCGGCTCCAGAACCAGGCGGTCTTGGTCTCAAAGGTCTTTCGAACGGCCTCCTCGTTGGCAAAGCCCAGCATCAGCACCTGCTTTGTGTGGATGTCCTGGGCGATCACGGGGATCAGGTCGGATTTTTGGAACAGATTCTTTACGTCAAACATGGCGTTTCCCCCTCTTATCGCACATTGATCCCGCGCCCGCGGAGATAGTCCTTCACCTGGGGCACAGTCAGCTCGCCATAGTGGAACAGGCTTGCCGCCAGGGCCGCATCGCAGCAGGTCTGTTCAAAGACCTCCGCAAAATCCTCCAGCTTCCCCGCGCCGCCGCTGGCGATGACGGGGATGGAAACGGCCTCCACCACGGCCTTCGTCATGGGGATGTCAAAGCCCGCCTTGGTGCCGTCGGCATCCATGGACGTGAGGAGGATCTCTCCGGCGCCCAATTCCTGGCCCCGTTTTGCCCACGCCACCACATCAAGGCCCGTGGGGGTGCGGCCTCCGGCGACGACCACCTCCCAGGTGCCGTCACCCCGGCTTTTCCCGTCGATGGCCAGCACCACACACTGGCTGCCGAACTGCTCCGCCGCCCGGGAATCCGTGGTGGATGTGATCGAAAACACCGGGA
>CABSAB010000276.1 GCA_902475515.1 uncultured Eubacteriales bacterium
GCGCATAGTCGTTGCCCACATAGCGGTTGCAAGCAGGCCCTGGCCTATGCCCGCAACCGCTATGTGGGCAACGACTATGCGCGTACCCTCCGCCAGCGGAACATCATTGAGCAGGTCTATAACGGTGCCATGGAAGCGTCTCCGGCGGTGCTGGTGGACCTGGCGGTGGCCATTTTGCCCCAGATCGTGACGGATATGAGCAAATCCGAGGTCCTGGGTTACGCGGCCAACGCCCTGGCCTATGCGGACTATGAGATCGTCTCCCAGCAGATCCCGGCCCCCGATACCTATTCCGGTGCCACCATCAGCGGTATGAGCGTCATCAGCCTGGACCTGGACGAAAATATTGAGTTCCTCCAGAGCACGGTCTACGGAGATGTAAGCTACAGCGCTGAGCAGGATGGGCAGGAGGCAGACCCGGAGGAAACCGAGGAAGCGGAGGAGACTGAGGAACCGTCCGCCACACCCAAGCCATCCCCCAGTGCCAAAGCAGCCGCGTCGGCAAAGCCCAAGACCACGGTAACGCCGCGGGCATCCGCCACGGCAAAGCCCAGCGCGACGCCCAAGGCAAGCCCGAAGCCCTCTGCGGAGAAAAATGCTTCGGCTTCGGCATCTCCCAACATTGCGCCGCCGGCTGTCAGCAATACCCGGTAATCACAAGAACCGACTTTTGCGCCGCACACAGTCAGAGGGACGGTGTGCGGCGTATTTTTTAAAATTCTATAAAGCTTTTCTGATTGCGTTCGGAATGACTTGCATTTTTCATAAATTTGCGGTATCATTATCGACACTTTGAAATTGCAAAAAACCTGAAATTATGACAGTTTCTCTTTTCTTGAAAGGAGTTTGACCCATGTCCGATCCGAATGTTCTGGTTCCGGAGGAAAACCGCGCGCCGGAAGAGGAGATTTTGGAGCAAGAAGCGGCGCCGGGCGCTGACACAGTCAGCGCCTCCCCCTTAAGGGGGACTGATTCTGCGGCCAATACAGCGCCCCAGGGGGAAGCGGCAGATGTCCCCGCACCTGAAAAGAAACATAAAAAAACACGGGAACCCGCCGAAGGGGGCCTTAACATACCGCCCCTTTCCGGTCCGGTGCTTCGGCGAAGCATCTGGCGGGAGTGGCGGGGCAGCCTGCTGATGTTCTGCTTTGCCAGCGTCTATACGGAGCTGTGCCTTCATGTGTGCGTCTATCACAGCGTGGATGGCCGGATCATTTTCCCAATCCTGTTTGGCCTGCTGAGCGGTATGCTTTGCTCCCTGCTCTCCTCGTGCCTGCCCAAGATCCCGGGGCGCATTCTGGGAGTGGTCCTGGTGGCGCTGCAGGTGATCTATGCGGAGGTGCAGTTGGTGTACCACGCCATATTTGGAAACTTTATGCCCATTAGTCAGGTGAGCATGGGCGGCGGCGTGGTCACGAATTTCGGCGGGCAGATCCTCTACGGCATTGGCCAGAATATCCTGCCGGTGATCCTGCTGCTGGTGCCGCTGATCGTGATGATCCTGACGCTGGCCCTGCGGAAGGCGCCCCGGTACCGGCTGCGCCTGAAGCAGAGTCTTGCAACGGTGGGGCTGGCCCTGCTGGTCCTGTGCTGCGCTGTGGGGACGATGCTCACCGGAAAGGGAGAGGCGTTCTCCGTCTATGAGATATTCCGCAATGTGAATACCTCCACGGATATCAGCTTCAAAAATGTGGGGATGCTGGCCACCACCGAGCAGGAGCTGCGCTTTATGGTCTTTGGTGACGAGGCCGAGGACACCGCGGTCATCCAATCGGGGCTCGGCACCACCAGCAAGCCCCGGAAGTACAGCAGCAAGACCTTTAATGTCATCGACGACATTGATTTTCAAAAGCTGGCGGATTCCACCGACGACGAGCTGCTTAAGGGGCTGGACGAATATCTGGCGCTGAAGGTCCCCACCCAGAAGAATGACTATACGGGGCTTTTGAAGGATTACAACCTCATTACCATCTGCGCGGAGAGCTTCTGTCCCTATTTCATCAGCCCGGAGCTGACGCCTACCCTCTATGAGATGACCCATACGGGGATTATCTTCAACAATTTTTACGGCACCTACCAGTCCGTCACGACCAACGGCGAATATACCATGAACATGGGCCTGTATCCGGATATGTCCCGGACCAAGACCCAGTCCAGCTTTGACGTGGCGGGCAGCAACTATCTGCCCTTCTGCCTGGGCAACGCGCTGAAAGCCGAGGGCTACCAGACCTGGGCCTACCACAACTACATCGGCGATTTTTATAACCGCAATATCACCCACGCCAATATGGGCTACACCTTTAAGGCGGCGGATTCCGGCCTGAATATCAAGGTGGATTGGCCGTCCTCGGACCTGGAGATGATGGAAGCCTCCGTTGACGACTTTATTGAAAACGGCGCCCCCTTCCACGCCTATTACATGACCTTCAGCGGCCACTATCAGTACTCCTGGGATAATGCCATGAGCGCCAAGAACCGGGATAAGGTGGAAGATCTCCCCTATTCCGATCCCGTGAAGGCCTATATTGCCTGCAACCTGGAGCTGGAATATGCGCTGGAGTATTTGGTGGAGCGGCTGGAGCAGGCAGGCATTTTGGATAAGACCTGCATCGTCCTCACCAATGACCACTATCCCTACGGCCTCACCGAGGAGGAGTATAACGAACTGGCGGGTAAGGAGCTGGATACGGCCTTTGAAAAGTTCCGCAATTCCTTTATCTGCTATGTCCCGGGCCTGCGGGAGAATATCGTGGTGGATGAATATTGCTCCACGGCGGATATCCTGCCCACACTGCTGAACCTGTTCGGCGTGGAATTTGACTCCCGCCTGCTGATGGGCACTGACGTGCTGTCCAACGGGATTCATATGGCGGTGCTGTCAGACCAGTCCTTCATTTGTGATACGTTCCGCTTTGACCTTTCTACAGAAAGTGTGGTCATTACCGACGATCAAATTGAGGAGATCGATCCGGAGCTGCTGAACCAGTACCGGGCCTATGTGCAAACCAAGTTCAACCTCTCCACACACTTCCTCAATACAGATTACTATGCCCACGTCTTTGGAAGGGAATCCCAGGAGCAGACCCTGGAGGACACCGTGGTGTTTACGGACATCAAGAGCATCTTCAACCAGGCAAGCGTCCTGTATATGTACCGCAACGGCTATGTGGACCCGGAGAGCGAGGACACCTTCGGCGGCAAGGTGGCGGCAGAGCTGGGGGAATTCGTGGATGTGCTCTACCGCATTGCGGACCGTCCGGAGACCTCCGGAGAATATCTGCCGGAGGATTATGAGGATGAGGAGTTCAACGGCTCCGTCCATCCCTATTACGATGCGGTGTGCTGGGCCTATGAAAAGGGCCTGGTCCTGCCGGAGGACCGGCATACAGACTATGACGACGACATCGATTACCGTACGGCGGCCCTGCTGATCTACCGCTATGCGAAGCTCACAGGCGTGGCCGGCCCCGGGTGCACA
>CABSAB010000277.1 GCA_902475515.1 uncultured Eubacteriales bacterium
GGGAGAGGAGAGAGCCATGGAACTGATCTATCAGGACAGCAGCCTGTGCGTGGCCATTAAGCCCGCCGGGGTGCTTTCTACGGATGAACCGGGCGGGATGCCGGAGCTGGTGCGGGAGGCCCTGGGGGACCGGGATGCCTGTGTGCGCACCGTGCACCGGCTGGACCGGGTGGTCAGCGGCCTGATGGTACTGGCCCGGACGCCGGAGGCTGCGTCGGAGCTTTCCCGCCAGATCCGGGAGCAGTGCTTTCAAAAGAGCTATCTGGCAGTGCTTCACGGAACGCCGGAAAGAGACCGGGGGACCCTGACCGACCTGCTGCTGCGGGATAAGCGGGAGCGGAAAACCTATGTTGTAACGGAACCCGGCAAATGCGTCCAGGAGGCCATCCTGGACTATCATGTGCTGGGGCGCAGCGAAGCGATGACCCTGGTACAGATCCAGTTGAAAACCGGGCGGACCCATCAAATTCGGGCGCAGTTTTCCTCCCGGAATCTCCCGCTGGTGGGGGACCGGAAGTACAGTACCCTGGAGGATGGCTGCAACATCGCCCTCTGGTCCTACCAGTTGTCCTTTTCCCATCCGGACAGCGGGGAACCGATGATGTTCACCTGCCCGCCGCCGGAGCTTTTTCCGTGGAGGGAATTTAAAGCGATGGAGCGATAAGCGTCAGGCCGCTGCCGGAGGGGAGTAACCATATGAAAAGAGAAGAATATTTATTGAATCCCTGCAACGCGTCTGCGCTACCGTTTTGGAAAGAAAACAGTGTGATCGTGCCGAAGCATATGCTTGTGGTAAGGGACGATCAGTTTTCGCTTGCTATGCGTAAGGAGTACCGGGATGAACCTTATTTTAAAATGATTCATGATTTGTCAGGCATTCTGCGTCAACACGTTCCGGCAGGGTATCAACTGATAAAAGGTGAAATCAAGGACTATGTTCAGCACATAGCTGATTGCTATACCCAGGAAAGAATTTCAGAGGCGGAGTTAGCTGCCTATCAGAAGCGGCCTACCTATCATGCAAACCTATGGCTTGCGTTGGCGGATGGCACAACCGGTCAGATCGCCGCATCCGGAATTGCGGAAGTTGATCGGGAAATGGGAGAGGGAATCCTGGAATGGATTCAAGTGTCTCCAGAATATCGGAAGCGTGGCCTGGGCGAATATGTGGTGAAAGAACTGCTGTACCGGATGAAAGATATTGCGAATTTTGCTACGGTTTCGGGGAGACTATTGAATCCAACAAAACCGGAACGGCTATATGAATTGTGCGGATTTGGAAGCAAGGTTGTGTGGCATATCCTTGTGGAACAGATGCCGAAATAAAATGCCACGACAAAAGAGGGTGTATTTTCCATGAAAGAAAGGTGGAAGCGGCTTCTTCCGCTGCTGCTGTTACTGAGCATACTGCTCACCGGCTGCGATATTGCGGCGTTTGCAGAGCCGGATGGGCCGGGGGATGCGGCCTTCCAGGCAGAATCCTTCAGCCTGGAAACCGTGCCCGCCTTTTCGGGTGAGGCCTATGTGATGCTGGAGGGCGGCGTTCCCCGGTTTGATCCAGAGGAATGCACCGCAGAGGCCTATGAAACATACAGCCCGCTGGATGCGCTGGGTCGCTGCGGTGCGGCAGACGCCTGTGTGGGATTGGAACTGATGCCTACGGAGGAGCGCGGGGCCATCGGCCAGTTGAAGCCCGCCGGATGGCACACGGTGAAATATGACTGTGTGGACGGAAAGTATCTCTATAACCGCTGCCATCTCATCGGCTATCAGCTCTCCGGAGAAAATACCAACGAACGGAATCTGATCACCGGGACCCGGTACCTCAATGTGGAGGGGATGCTTCCTTTTGAGAACATGGTGGCGGATTACGTCAAAGAGACCGGGAATCATGTCCGCTATCGGGTAACTCCGGTGTATACAGGCAGCGAGCTCCTTGCCAGGGGCGTGACCATCGAGGCGCTGAGCCTGGAGGATTCGGGCGCGGGGATAAGCTTCTATGTGTATTGCTACAATGTACAGCCCGGGGTCGGGATCGACTATCTGACCGGGGATAGCTGGGAATCGGACGACATGGGCATTCCACCGGAGCCGGAGGCAGAAGCCCAAGATGGGGAAACGGAAGAAACCTATGTGCTCAACACCAATTCCATGAAGTTTCACCGCCCGGACTGCTCCGGTGTGCAGCAGATGAAGGCGGAAAATAGGGAAGAATACACCGGGTCCCGGGAAGCGCTGATCCGGGAGGGATATACTCCCTGCGGGCAGTGCAATCCATAAAAGCAAAAAGCAGCTGTGGGAGACCGCAGCTGCTTTTTTGAAACATTTTACAGGAAAAAAACGTCTATCTTTATGAAAAAGTCCTTGACAATGCCCTTGGGGCATCCATTACACTGTGCGTAAAGCGGCGGCGCGCGATACACGGAGGACACAGCGGGGAGCTACATTGAACCTGTAAAGGGAGGGACGTTTCATGAAAGGACGGTATCTGGGCTTGGGACTTCTGGCGCTGATCTGCGCAGCGCTGGTGTCCTGCGGTATTTGGATGCGGCAAAGACCCGCAGCGCCTATGGCCGCGGTGCAGGGGCAGGTCACGGCGTCCCTCTCCGCACTGCCGGATGCTCTTGAAAAGGGGATGCTGCTGGCGGCGTCGGGAAACCCGCTGATTGCGCTGGACAGTGACGGCAGCGGTGCTGTGTATGAGGTGATCCGGAACGATTACCGCCGGTGGCCTCTGCCGGAGGAGCAGCAATCGATTCCGAAGCTGATCGCACCGGCTCCGGATGGCGGGTATTGGATGGTGCTGGGGGAAACGCGCTTCGTAAAAGTCAGTGCCCAGGGAACGGTTTTGGTACAGCAGACCCTGGAGTGGGAAAATGCAGGGGATATGGTCTGCGACAGTGTGGGCCGTGTTTACATAGTCGTAGGCAACGGGACCGAGGTCCTACGCTTTTCTCCGGAGGGAGTGCTGCAAGGGACTGTGGACCTACAGGCAGATCTTGAGACAGTCACCCTCACGGTACAAAAGGAACGGGTGTTTGCGGCCTATTACCCGCTTCGGCAGAAGGACCCGCAAAGGGTGGAGTATGCAGAGATCACGGAGGATCTGCGGCTGGGCAAGCGTTTTTGCGGCTGTGTCCCAATGGGGTCCGCCAAGGAGGTCTACGGGCTGGGCTCGTTTTTACCGGACTATGTGCTGATGGAGTACAATGATGTGGGCCTGTATGCCTGCCGGGAGGAGGGCGTATGGGAGACTGTCTGCTTGTGGGAGGAGCTGTATCTGGACGGAACGATTCGGGGCAGGATGGCGGCCGATGCCCAGGGACGCGGGGCCGTGCTCTACGAAAACAATGGGTCGGCATACGTTTTGACACTCAGTGCGGCAAAAAGTAAGAAAAACCCTTGACTGTGCCCTTACTGGATAGTGTACGATCAAGGCAGGAGGCGCTCTTGCCGAGAAGTTCTTCCCGGTAT
>CABSAB010000278.1 GCA_902475515.1 uncultured Eubacteriales bacterium
CGGGGTTGTGCACATACCGGTCCGCGCAGGCCTTGATCTGGTCATAGGGGAAGATCGCGTAGGAAATTTCCTTGGGTTGGTCGGAGATCAGCTGGCTCATGCCGTTCATGATGCCCTTGGTCTCGTCCACCCAGCGCCGTCCGTTGAGGTTCACCTGAATAAACTCCGGCTCCAATGCGAAGTCCGCAATGGAGTTGTTGAAGGGGTGATGCTTGGGTCCGAACATAGATACCGTCATCCGCTCGGGGTTCGGCTCTACGCCCAGCTCCCGGAGCATGGTGATGCCGTCGCCGGTATCACCGGGCACGGAGAACCGGTGGATCTCCGTCTCGCCCCCGAAGAAGTCGAAGGTGCAGTATTCCTTCAGCATCTCGTCGTTCCGGCCAAAGCCGCCGCAGGCCAGCATCACGGCCTTACAGGTAATATGTACCTCGCCGCCGGGGTCCTTTGCGATGACGCCGCAGATCTTGCCGGAATCATCTAACTTCAGATGCTCCGCCGCCGTGGAGGTGAGGATCTTCACGGGGAGATTTTCCCGCTCGATGGTCTCCAGCATCACTTTCTTGACGTGAGTGCCGCCCCAGCCGGGGCCGATGGCGTCGTCCCGGCACAGGAGATTCTCGAAATGCCGGTCGCTCATTTCCAGAACACCATCGCCGAACATGGGGCCGTGGAAGTCTGTGTCGGAGGCCTTTTTCAAGGTGTAGACCTCTGTGATGTCGCAGTTCTCGCAGAGCCAGTCAAAGAAGTCGCATACGCCGTAAACGGCCGCATGGACCAGCTCCTTTTCAATGATGCCGCCGCCGCGCTCATACATAAACTCCACTGCGCCCTCCCGGGCGTCGGCGATCCCCAGCCGCTCATGCCACTTGGAGTAAGGGGCCATATAGCCGTGGGCGAAGTCGGTATTGCCGCCAAGCTTGGAGCTCTTTTCCAGCAGGATGACCTTCTTCCCGGCCTTGGCCGCCCGGACGGCGGATACGAAGCCGGAACCGGAACCGACCACCACCACGTCGCAGTCCAATTTGACCGGATCGTGCTGGGTCACCACAGCGGGCGTTCTCGGCTCCTCGTGGCAGGCGCCGGTGTGGCAGACCTTGGCGCAAAGGCCGCACTGCACACATTTTTCCTGGTCGATCTGGTACTTGGTGCCCACAAAGTCAATGGCCTGCATGGGGCAGTCACTGGCACAGTTGTGGCAGCAAGCGCAGATCTCTCTGTCAATTACAAACATGGCATCTGATCCTTTCTCTCAGCTGGGCACAATGGTCCGGCTGAATTTTTTGCACATTTGTCCATCTCTATGATACCGGGAAAACCGGCCCGGTGCAATATACGAAATCCAAACCGGAACTATCTTTTTTTGATATGGAAAGGGCAGGAAATCTCAAAAACCATCCGCAAAAATGACAAAGGGAAACGAGATGCGGATTTTTTCTTACATTCGGCGGGGAAGTTTTGAAAAACGCTATCCTTTTGTTACGAAATGTGATATAATGAATCTGTATATTTACCTGTTTGACGGATTTTTGGAAAGGAGGCCCCGGATGAAGAGGATCAGGCGGGGATACCTGCTGCTGGCGCTGCTTTTGGGGCTGACCGGATGCTCCGGGCTGTCCACAGAGGAGCTGTATCAGCTGCCGGAGGCTTCCAAGGATTACTACGACCTCCAGGCGGCCATCAACGAGCTGCTGGACCAAGGGCTGAGCTATCAGGCCCCGGCCTCAGGCGCCCGGCGGGAGCCGGTGCAGCTGACGGACCTCAACAGCGACGGCGTGGATGAGGCCGTGGCCTTTTTCCGGTCCGCCGCCGGTGGGGTGACGGTGTATGTGCTGTCAAAGGCGGAGGGGGTCTATACCCCCGCGGCTGTGATCGACGGTGCGGGCTCTGCCGTGGCGTCGGTGGAATATGCCGATGTGGACGGGAACACAGGGCTGGAGATCCTGCTCACCTATCAGGTCAGCGAAAGCGTCACCCAGGCCCTGCAGGTCTACCGGTGTGACGAAGACGGCGCGGTGAATATCCTCACCGCCGGGTGCAGCCAATATTTCCTGGCGGATCTGGACGGAGACGACCGGTCGGAGATCGTCTGCCTGACGGGAAACGGCGCGGATACCTCCGCGGGGATATCCTACTACGACGGCCAGGCTGGGGAGATCCTCCATGGGGAGGAGCAGCGGCTCTCGTTTCCCTATGACGGGCTGCGGCGGGCCAAGAAGGGCACGCTGTCCGACGGAACAGGGGCCATGCTGATCTCCGGCACCGCCGGAGACGGGATACTGGCCACGGATATCTTTGTGGACGATGGGGGCATGCTGCAGCGTGTGACGCCGAAAAAGGACGTGCTGCGCTCCATGGCCGTGGACGGCGGCTCCTATGCCTATCCGGCGGACATGAACGGCGACGGCATCATGGAAGTGGCCGTGGCGGAACTGCTGCCGGGGGTGCTGACGGACAGCCGGACCTATTCTGCCCTGCGCTGGTACGCGGTGGACAGTGACGGCCGGTGCGAGGCAAAGCTTGTCACCTATCAGAACTTTGATGAAAACTGGTATTTTGAGTTCCCGGAATTTTGGGATGGAACGATGCTGGTCCGGGAGGAGGATGTCTCCTCGGTGGTCAGTGCGGTGCAGTTTTACCGGATCCTGGACCAGGGCAAGCGGCCGGGCGTGACCGATCTTGCGGACGAGGATCAGGCGGAGCTGGTGCTGACCATCTACACCCTGCGGGGCGAAAACCGCCAGAGCTATGCCGAGGAACATGAGCTCTCCATTCTCTACAGCGACAGTGAGATCAGCTATGCGGCGGCGCTCAATGGCGCGGCCCGGCCCTGGGAGGGGACCATCACGCTGGCCCAGGTCTCCGAGCGGTTCCGCATGCTGCGGACCAAGACAAATTAACGGCATTTTGAATGAGCGGAAGCGTCAGGCGGAGGCTCATAGGAAATTTTTCAATTTGATAGCCCAATCAGAAAGGAAAGTTTATCGATGAAGAAGGTTTTGATTCTAGAGGACGAGGTCAGCATTCGGAGCTTTGTGGTCATCAATCTCCAGCGGGCCGGGTACGACGTCATTGAGGCGGGCACCGGGGAGGACGCCCTGGAACTGCTCCGGCGGAACCCCGACACAGGGGTGGCGCTGCTGGATATCAACCTGCCGGGGATGGACGGCTTTGAGGTCTGCCGCACAGTGCGGGCCACCAACAAGTCCATCGGCATCATTATGCTCACCGCCCGGACCCAGGAGATGGACAAGGTCACGGGGCTTATGACCGGAGCCGACGACTATGTGACAAAGCCCTTCTCCCCTGCCGAGCTGACGGCACGCGTGGACGCGCTGATGCGCCGCAGCGGCGGCGGCAGCGTGGAGCAGGAGCCGAAGGAGGACGAGCTGTCCAGCCCGCCCTTCGTGCTGAATCTGCGGAACCGCACACTGGAGAAAAACGGCGAACGGGAGAATCTCCTCGCG
>CABSAB010000279.1 GCA_902475515.1 uncultured Eubacteriales bacterium
CGATGTGACCTATCCACAAAGCCGGGTGCTCACCCGCCTGTTCAACCAGCTGGGCAAGGGCGATGTGAACCAGCGGGATCTGGAATATGCACTGGGCATCAAAGCCTCCAGCGTCTCCTCATTGGTGCGGAATCTGGAGCAGAAGGGGTTTGTCACCTGTGAGCGCCTGCCCCAGGATACCCGCAACAAGCGTATTTTGCTGACGGAAAAGGGCCTGAAGATTCGTGACCTTTTGGACCGCAGCCGGGACCGGGCTGAGGAGGAGATGACCCGGGGCTTGACCCCCGAGCAGGTGGCCGTATTCCGCACCTGCCTTCAGCAGGTCATGCAGAATCTGGAGCACGAATCGCCCCAAGGCTGATGGCTGATGATATTCCCCGCCGTTTCTTTGGAAGCGGCGGGGATTTTTGCCTCCGGCGGAGACTTTCACGGTTTTTGGAACCAACGCCAAGGTTTTTGCGTCTATCCTTATGTAAGGCCCTTTGGGGCAACTAAGGAGGAATGAATATGAAGCGTTACACCCTCAGGCTCCTGGCCCTGACCATGGCTATGATCCTGACCCTCTGCGCCTGCGGCGCCGCCGCGGGGGACCAAACCGAACTGGCCGAGGCGCCTGCCGAAGCAGCCGCCTACGATATGGCCGCCGCAGAGGATGCCGGCTGGGCAGCAGAGAATACCGTGGCTATGGAAGAGCCCGCCGCGCCCAACCCCGCAGTCGGCGAAACCTACGACGAGACCAAGAGCTACACCGCCGACCTGAAGATCATCCGCACCGGAAACCTTTCCCTGGAGACGGAGGACTTTGATTCCGCCGACGCTTTGATCCGGCAGACCGTCACCAAGTACGGCGGCATTCTGGCCGAGAGCAGCGTGAGCGGCATGGTGGGCGAGCGCTGGGCCAACTACACCGCCCGGGTGCCCTCGGATTCCTTTGAGGAGTTCTTCTATGCGGTCTCCGGAGACTGCACCGTTACAGACCAGTCCATCACTGCCGAGGACGTGACCGAGCGCTACACGGACCTTTCCACCCGGCTGGAGACCTGCAAGAAGAAATACGAACGGCTCCTGGAGCTTATGGACAGTGCCAAGAGCCTGACCGACCTCTACTCCATCCAGTCGGAGATTGCCGACGTGGAATACGAGATCGACTCCATCACCGGCACCCTTAACGGCATGGATTCCCGCATCTCCTACTCCACCATCTATATCGGCGTCAACGAGACCACCCGGAAAAGCGCCGTGCCGGAGGACCCGGGCTTTCTGGCCTCTTTCACCGCCGCGCTGAAAAACGGCACGGGCCGGACGGTGGACGGCTTCCAGAACATGCTGATCTCCATTGCCTATCACTGGTTCGGCTGGCTGATGTTCCTGATCGTCGTGGCCGCGGCAGTGCTGATCCTGCTGCATGTTCTGCGGAAGCGGAAGCAGGCCATGGCCCCCGAACCGCCCACACCGCCGGAGGAGGACCCGTCGAAAAAAACCGAATAAGCAGCAACCGCCCCGGGACCGCAAACCCACGGTCCCGGGGCGAATTTTACCCGCGTATGATCTCGATATCCTTTGGCCCGGCGGGCATGGCGATATCCTTTTCCATCAGCAGCAGGTGGCCGAACCGGCCCCGCTGGCGCTTGACCTGGGTAAAGCCGAACTTATCGTAGAAGGCCAGGGCATGCTCGTTGGTGGGAGCCACCGACAGCTGGAGCTTGCTTCTCCCCAGCCTCCGGTAAAAGCTCACCGCGTGGCCGATGAGCTGAATGCCCAGCCCTTGGTGGCGGCAGGCTTCTTTCAGATACAAAAACGGGATGTAGCCCACGCCCTTATCCTTGTCCCGGTCCGGGCTCAGCTGGATCAATCCCACGGTCTTGCCGCCGAGACGGCCCACCATCAGCGCCTCGGGGTCCGGACCCACGGTCCGCTGGGCATCCAGCCAGAAGCCGGAGCCGTCGAAGCCCCGCAGATCGCCGTAGACCACCTGCCAGGCATCCTTTCGATAGCGGATATATTCCTCCACCGCATCGCCCAGGGGCACAAACTCCATATCCCGGTCCGTGCCGCCCAGATGGGCCCGCCGCTCAGAGCCGGTCAGATGGTCGGCATTGTGGCAGTATTTCAGGGAAAACACACCGGCATCATAGGTCAGCAGGGAGACTGCCGTATTGGCGCTGCCGTTTTCCCCCACGGTCTCCGGAAACAGGTGCTCCAGCATCGCGCTGATGATGACCCGGTGGGCCGCCACAGCCACAGTTCTGCCGGGGTTTTTCTCCCCGATGTCCCGCAGGGCCTCAATGCCCCGGCGGGACACATCGCCATAGGTCTCGGCTCCCTCCAGATGCCAGGCATCGGGGTCCCGGATGAACTGGACCATGGCCTCGGGCCACTCCGCCAGGGCGTTTCCAAAGGGAACATCCTCCCATACGCCCACATGGATCTCCCGCAGGCGCGGGTCCGTCCGCAGCGGCAGCCCCTTCTGCCGGCACAGCACCGCCGCTGTCTCCATGGTGCGGCACAGGTCGCTGGCGTAAACCGCGTCCAGGTGGATGTCCTGAAACCGCCGGCCCAATGCCGCAATCTGCCGCCGCCCCAGCTCAGTGACACCGCTGTCATACTGGCCGTGCATCCGGCGGTAGAGATTCCCCTCCGCCTCCGCATGGCGGATCAAATAAATCTGTGTCATGGCGCTACCAGACCTCCAGTGTGCCTGTCAGGGACGCCACGTCCCCGATATTGTGTGCGGCGCAGAACGCCGTCAGTTCCTCCAAAATGCGCATGGGCGCCGCCGGATCGGAGATGGTGGCCGTTCCGACCCCCACTGCCGCGGCGCCGGCCATCATCAGTTCCGCCGCGTCCTCGCCGGAGCTGACGCCGCCCATGCCCAAAATCGGGATCTTCACCGCCCGGTACACCTGATGGACACACCGCACCGCCACCGGCAGCACCGCCGGACCGGACAGGCCGCCGGTGTTGTTCCGGAGGATGGGACGCCGGGTGCTGAGGTCAATGCGCATACCCAGGAGGGTGTTGATGAGGCTCACCGCATCGGCGCCCTCGGCCTCCACGGCCCGTGCGATCTCGGTGATATCCGTGACGTTGGGGCTGAGCTTCACCATCACGGGAAGATGGGTGTGGCTTTTCACCGCCTTTGTGGCGGCGGCAGCACTCTCCGGCAGGGTGCCGAAGGCCAGGCCCCCGTGCTTCACATTGGGGCAGGAGATGTTTACCTCCAGCATATCCACCCCGGGAGCGCTGAGCTTCTCGGCCAGGGCGGCGTACTCCTCCAGGGTGTTGCCCGAGAGATTGGCAATGATTTTTGTACCCTTGGTCTTGAGCCAGGGCAGTTCTTTTTCCACAAAGGCGTCCACGCCGGGATTTTGCAGGCCCACGGAATTGAGCATACCCGCCGGGGTCTCGGCGATCCGGGGGCAGGGATTG
>CABSAB010000280.1 GCA_902475515.1 uncultured Eubacteriales bacterium
AGCCATCTCGGCGGCGTCGCCGCGACCCGCAGGGGCGATCATCGCCCGCCCACCATGCAACCAACGGCCCCGGGTTTGCGTCTATATTAGTAAGGAAGGTGTTTTTCGTGAGAAGAAATCTGCTGCGTGCCCTGTGCCTGCTGTTCCTGGCGTCCCTTTTGACGGTTCCGGCCCTTGCGGATACAGGCCCCAAGCCCTCCGTGACGGTGGATTTCACGGGAATCCCCCAGGGGACCGTCTACTATGCCACGCTCCTGGCCAAAGAAAATTCCGGACCCTGGAGTGAAGGCGATATTTTTTGGATGGAGAATAATGCGGCATTGTGGAAGTGCTTTTCCACATACCAAGATGCAGATGGATTTCTCTTTTTGGGAGACTTTGGGGAATGTACGGAGACAAATCAGTTTGTATGGGGCTATTATCCGCCAGAAATATTTAAAATTCTGATCTATTTTCCGGAGAAGGATACCTTTGCCGTTACTGAGCAAGTCTTTGAGCAATATGCCTTTGACAGCTATTTCAAAGCGGAGTTCCATGAGGACGGGACCCTGACCGCAAAGCGCACCACTGCGGCGGCATGGCAGCTTATGGCATTTTTGGCCCGCCTTGGGCTGACGGTGGGCGTGGAGCTGCTGATCGCCCGGCTTTTGGGCTTCCGCCGCCGCCAGCTGCTGCTGATCCTGGGGGTCAATGTTGTGACCCAGCTGCTGTTGAATCTGGTGCTTATGCGGGGATATGAGCCTGTGATCTTCTGGTATCTGGCGACATACTGGGTTCTGGAGCTCTTCATCGCCCTGCTGGAAGGGACCGTTTATTTGTTCCTCCTGCCCAAGTTGGGCGAGGTTCAGGAAAAGAGCCTGCCCATGTTCTATGCCTTGGTGGCAAACCTTGCCTCATTTATTTTGGGCTATGTGCTCTCAGCGCCTTTCCCACAGTTATTTTGAAAAATAAAAAAATCCCAGTGTAGAATTTCCTACATTGGATATACTACGCTGGGAGCTGATAATATGAAAATTACAAGTATCCAGTACGGAGAGCTAGTCAAAGAATATTCCCCCAATTCCCGTACCCTGGTGGATATGTTCAACGCTTTCTGGACCGGCGGCCTTATCTGCGTTTTAGGCCAGCTGATCCTGAATGGCTGGAGCCTTACGGGCCTCAACGAGACCCAGGCGGGCACCGCCACCTCCATTAGCCTGATTTTGCTGAGCGCCCTGCTGACAGGTATCGGCATCTACGATAGAATGGCCAAGGTGGCCGGCGCCGGCACCATCGTGCCCATCACCGGTTTTGCCAATTCTGTGGTGTCGCCGGCCATGGAGTTCAAGACCGAGGGTTTTGTCATGGGCATGAGCGCCAAGATCTTCACCATTGCCGGTCCGGTGCTGGTCTACGGCCTTTCTGCCAGTGTGCTCTACGGCCTGATCTATTGGCTGATGACCTTGTAAGAAAACACCAGTGGGACGATTTTCGTCCCCTACATAAAAGTCCTTGTGATCCACAGTAGAATATGATAGATTGGAACCATCAAAAATCGGGAGGACGTACATATGAAACGAGAACTTGGCATCGCCCGCTGCGGCCTGGCCTGCTGCCTGTGCAGCGAAAACGAAACCTGTTCCGGCTGCGATTCCGGTACCTGCCATGATAAAGACTGGTGCGAGAACCGCCGCTGTTCCATAGAAAAAGGCATTGCGGCCTGCCATGTCTGCGGAGAAAGCTGCCGCAAAGGACTGCTGGGAAAAATCAAACCATACGGGTTTACGGAATTTGCCCGGCGCTATGGCCTGGAGGAGCTTTTGAACTGCCTGGAGCGCAATGAGCAGGCCGGCGTTGTCTACCACCGCAGCGGGATTTTGGGCGATTACGATGATTTTGAAGATGTGGAGGCTCTGATCCAGTTTATCCAAACAGGGCAAAAAACATGAATCAGTAAAAAGCGCATGGAACCAACTGCGGTCCCATGCGCTTTTTCATCCAAACGATCAGGCGTCCTCCAGCTGGAGCCGGTCCGTCCCGTTGAGCTCAAATTCCTCCATGTATTCGTCCATCCGGGCCACCAGTTCTTCGTAATTCTGGGCCGAGATGGGGGCGTAATCCATATCCCGCCGGGCCAGCTCTTCTGCCAGAATGTCGAAGAACACCGCGTCCTCATAGTCCATGATGGCCTCATGGATGCCGCCCTCAGAGAAGGCTCTGGAGGGAACCAGCTCCCCATTCCAGCGTTCGATCAGCGCCTGCATCCCGTGGTCCTTGCAGTGGGAAAAGACTTTGCTCTCCACCCGGTCATAGTCCTCGAAGCGGTCGCTTCCGCGGGTGGAATTGAGGATCCAGTTTCCGATGTAAACCAGGTCTAACAGCCTGCGGTACTCTTTTTCGGTCAGCTCAATCTGCATGGTTCAGCCCTCCCTCTTAATCATTATATACGCTTTCCATGAAAATTTCCACATCCAAAGGCCCATCCGCCCGGAAAATTTTCTGGAAAACCGGGAAATAAAAAATAATACTTGTTTTATAGCCTGTTTTAGCATAATATATAAAGATAGTCAAGTAGAAAAAGAAACGAGGTACCCCTATGAAGCTGAATCTCTGTATCCTGTTCGGCGGCGTATCCCCGGAGCACGAGGTCTCCCTCCGCTCGGCAGAATCCATTTTGAATCATACCGACCCCGATACATATAATATCTACCCTGTGGGCATCACCCGGGAAGGCGCCTGGATCTATTTCCCCGGCACGGATTATTCCATGCTTCCCGCAGATACCTGGCAGGCGTGCCCGGGGGCCTGTCCCGCCGCCCTGTCTCCCTCCCGGGGCCAGGGGCTGCTGCTGTTCCGGGAGGACGGTCTGGAAACAGTCCAGATCGACTGCGTATTCCCGGTGCTCCACGGCGAGAACGGCGAGGACGGTTCCATCCAGGGCCTCATGCAGGTGGCGGGTATCCCCTGTGTGGGCGCCGATGTGGCCGCCTCCGCCTCCAGCATGGATAAGACCATTACCAAGCTTTTGGTGGGGGAGACCGGCGTCCGCCAGGCCAATTGGTATCTGGCCCGCCGGGAGCGGATCGAGAAGAACCCTGATGCCCTGGTCCGGGATATCGAGCAGGGGGGTGCTTACCCTATGTTCGTCAAGCCTTCGGGCACCGGTTCCTCCGTGGGCGTCAGCAAGGTGCGAAATACCGAGGAGTTGAAGGCCGCCCTGATCCTGGCCGCGAAATACGACAGCAAGGTCCTGGTGGAGGAATTTATTGATGGCCACGAGGTAGAGGTCGCGGTTCTCGGCAACCGCACCCCCATGGCCTCCTGCGTGGGCGAGGTCATTGCCGTGGCGGAGTTCTATGACTATGAGGCCAAATACCACTCCAGCGAGTCCCGCACCGAGATCCCGGCAGAGCTTCCCGAGCATGTCACCGAGCGGCTCCGGGAG
>CABSAB010000281.1 GCA_902475515.1 uncultured Eubacteriales bacterium
AGGTCAAAGTTATACCGCACACCGTCATCTCCCAGCTGATGCAGCTGCTGCTGTTTTTGGTAGCCCTGGTGCTCCTGTCCCGGATGATGGGCCTGCACGGGGCGGAAAAAGCCCTGTTTTTAGGCCTGTGCTGTGTCAGCTACCCGGTGCTGATCTTCTCGCTGACGGCGGAGCAGTATCTGTTCGCGGTCTCCTATCTGATCCTCCTTTTGTATCTGCAAAAGGAACCTGTGACCCAAAGCACCGCCTATATCGCCGCCACAGGCTCCCTGCTCACCTCGGGCATTTGGTTCCCCCTGGTGACCTGGGACCGGGATCTCCGGCAGTTTATCAAAAAGACCCTGCTCCTGTGCGGCGCCTTCTTCGGGGTGATGATCCTCTCGGGACGGCTCACCACCTTTTTGGACATTCCCAGCTATATCGAGGGCTACGGCTATTACGCCGGCGGCAATGTATCCGCGCTTTCCAAGCTCATGCAGTATGTGAACTTTGCGGGTGCCTGCCTCCTCGCCCCCCTGTCCGGGGTGGATCTCACCACCTACCGCCATATATCCTGGCAGATGCTCCCGGTCACCGGCTGGAGCATCGCGGGGGTCCTGGTGATCCTTCTTGCCCTTTGCGGCATCCTGGTGAGCCGGAAGGAGCGCTTTACAAAGCTCTGTGCCGTGTGGCTGGGCTTCTCCTTCCTGCTGCTGGGCTTAGTCGGCTGGGGCACCATTGATAACGGTCTCATGCTCTACAGCCTGTATTTCGGCTGGGCCTTTGTGAGCATGATCTTCCGGCTGGTCTGCCACGTCCTGCGCCGGGCGCGGCCGGTCAAGATATTTGTGCTGCTGGCGCTGATCCTGGGGGTGGGCATCTATAATGTCTATGCCCTCCGGGCGGTGCTGGTGTTCGGCACGCAGTTTTTCCCAACGTTAGGGGGATGAGGATGAAAGCGTATATCAAGCTGGCGCGGCCCCACCATTGGATCAAGAACCTCCTGGTGCTTTTCCCCCTGCTGTGCAGCGGCCACTTTCTGGAGCCGGACCGTCTGATTCGGGGCTGCTGGGGCTTTCTGGCCTTTTCGCTGATGGCCTCGGCCATCTACTGCATCAACGATGTGAAGGACCGGGAAAAGGACCGGGGAAATCCCGCCAAGTGTCACCGCCCCGTGGCCTCCGGGGCTATTGCCCCCGCCCAGGCGCTGGGCTTTGGAGCCGTGCTGCTGGTGCTGGCCGTTTTCTGCGGCATCCTGGCCGCCGGGCGGGAGCCCTGGGCCTATGCGGCCCTCGGGGCCTATTTCCTCTTGAACCTGTTCTACAGTCTGGGGCTGAAAAACATTCCCCTGGTGGACATTGCCGTGCTGGCATCCGGCTTTTTGCTGCGGATGCTCTACGGAGGAACGGTGACGGATATCGTGCTGAGCAAGTGGCTGTGCCTGACAGTGGTCTCCGCCTCGTTCTACCTGGGCCTCGGCAAGCGCCGGGGCGAGCTGCGCAGCCAGTCCGGCTCGGCCCGGGCGGTGCTCCGGTATTACAGCGAAAGCTTCCTGGACCGGAATATGTACATGTGCCTGTCCCTGGCGGTGATGTTCTATGCCCTGTGGACCATGGACGCCCTGACCATCGCCCGGGTAGGCTCCGAGGGCCTGATCTGGACGGTGCCCCTGGTGATCCTCCTGTGTATGAAATACAGCCTGGATATCGAGGGCCAGTCCGACGGCGACCCGGTGGAGGTGCTGCTCCACGACAAGCTTCTTCTGCTGCTGGCCCTGCTGCTGGGCGCCATCATCGGCGGCATGATCTATCTGTAAACCCCATCTCGGCCCTGACGGGAATGCCCCCGCCAGGGCCGCTTCATTTTTAAGAGAACCTTAAAGATTTTCCCTCTTTTTATTTCCGGATCTTCGGACTATAATAGTGCCGGTTCCTTGATTGTGACCACTAAATGTGGTATACTAAGACCCAATATGGCCGCAGATCCTGCAAAAACACGCGGGGGACACACGGCCGCGGTATCCTTGCCGCAACCGGGATAAAAGTTTCCGAAAAAGCGGAACAAATTCGCTCAAAATGCGTCTTTTATATAGAACCAAAAAAGGAGGGAGACCTGTGGCAAAAACAGCATCGGCATCCAGTTCCATCCGGCGCAGCCGGGGCTGGAATCACGGACAGGCCTCCCGCCGGGCAGCGGCTCAGGCCCGCCGCCAAAACCGGAAGGACCGCACCCCCGGCGAAAAGCGCCGGGCCCGCCGGGAGCTTGGCGTATCCCTGGCATTCCTGTCCCCCAGCCTCATCGGTCTTTTGATCTTTTTTGTGCTGCCGCTTTTTGTGGTGGTCTACTATGCCTTTGTAAACAATCCCGTCCAGCACGAATTCGTGTGGTTCGACAATTTCCGAAATGTCCTTGCCAACCACTCCTTTCAGCTGGCCGCCAAAAATACGGCCATCTTCTCGCTGATCTCCGTGCCCTCGGCGGTGGTGATCTCTTTGGCCTTAGCCTGTATGCTCAGCCAGAAGCTGCCCGGGAGGAGCCAGTTCCGCACCTCCATGCTCACGCCCCTGATGGTGCCTGTGGCGTCCATCGTGCTGATCTGGCAGGTGATCTTCAGCTATAACGGCGCGCTCAATGAGCTGCTTGCTGCCTTTGGCATCGACAAGGTGGACTGGATGAAATCCTCCTTTAACCGCTATGTGGTCATTCTGCTGTACCTGTGGAAAAACGTGGGCTACAACATGATATTGTTCCTGGCGGCCCTTTCCAACGTCCCCGTGGACATCCAGGAGATGGCCATGCTGGAGGGCGCGGGTTCCGCCCGGATCTTCTTCCAGATCAAGCTGCGGTACCTGTCTCCCACGATCCTGTTTGTGACGATCCTCTCCCTGATCAACTCCATGAAGATCTTCCGGGAGGTCTACCTCCTCACGGGGAAATATCCCTACGACGGGTTATACTTATTGCAGCACTTTATGAACAACACCTTTGAGAGCATGGACTACCAGAAGCTCTCCACCGCGGCCCTCCTGATGGCCCTGGTGATGATCGTGGTGATCTTCCTGCTGTTCCTGGCGGATAGCCGCATGGGAAAGGATGTGGAAGAAGAATGAGCCGGTATAAGCGCCGGGCGTTGATATTCAAAATTCTCTTTACCGTCCTGGCGGCGGTATTGGCGTTGGGATTTTTAACGCCCATCATCCTGACCATCACCAACGCCTTTATGACCCAGGAGGAGATCACCGCCAACTACGGCGTGGTCTTCGGCTCCGTCGCCCAGAGCACCGACGCCATGGGCAATCCCCAGGCCGTCACCTCCTATATCTCCCAGGTGGTGAATCTGAAATTCATCCCGGATATGGTGAGCTTCAAGCAGTTCTATACGGTGCTGTTCAACTCGCCGGAGTGCGCCGCATATTCTTGGTGAGAAGAAATACGCTGA
>CABSAB010000282.1 GCA_902475515.1 uncultured Eubacteriales bacterium
GTCAAATATCTCCAGCAGCAGTCTGGCCCGGCCCTTGACGTCGCCGCCGTATGCATCTGTGCGGTGATTGCACAGGGGCGACAGCAGCTGGCTCACCGGCCCGTTCCGGTAGGCGTTGTGCAGAGAGAACATCTCAAAGCCCAGCTTTTTCAGCAGCACCGCTTCCTCCACCACGGAATCAATGTGCATCTGCATATCCTTTCGGGTGAGGTCGTCGCATACAGGCTTGGAGCCGGGACCGCCCTCGCCGGGCTTTGGCACAAAAGGCTGGTCCATATGGGGCCGCAGCTGCTGTCCCATGGGGCTGGTCATGGCGATGGAACCGTAGAGCCAGATCATGTCGATCATCTGGCAGAGGTAATTGTGGGTGGACGGATCGCCGATATCCAGCGTGGAAAAATGGGCTGGAGTCATATCCACCAGCTTCAGGTCCGGCGTCATAGGCCGGGGATGCTCCAGGTGGTTGATGTGCACCACCGCGGCGCCGTTTTTCGCCCGGGAGGCCATGAGGGTGATCCACTTTTCCGTGGGGAAGGTCTCCGTTCCCTGGATAAAATGCGGGGTCGCCGCCGAGGACAGCAGCCGGTTTTTCATCAGCACATTTCCCACCTGCAGCGGCGAGAGCATGGCGCTGTATTGATTTGACATAGGTATCAACTCCCGTTTGAAATCGCGCCCCCACAGGCAAGTGGGGGCGCAGCTGGTTACCGTTCCAGATAACGGTCCAGCGCCGTCTGATAAATTTCCACGCAGCGCTCCGCGTCCATGGCCTTCATGTCCTCCACAAAGGCATCCCAGGTTTGCAGCGGCTCGTCTCCGATAATGAACCGAATGAGCTTTTCGGAGACCATAGTGGAAAGGTCGGAATAGATGGAGGAAAGCTCGTTGCTCTCGTCCTCGGTCATGGAAATCTCCGGCAGCACATAGGCGTTGTCAATATTCGATGACCAAATCTCCTGGGCCTCCAGCTGGGCGTCGTTATAAAGCCCGAAGGAGGCGCTGGTGTCCAGCACCGTGGGCACCATGACCATGGTGTAGAGGAGCTGGCAGGTCTTGAAGGTGTCTCCGTCCGGGTTGGCGGTCATAAGCTCCGTGTACTGAGGCGTTCCGTTTTCGTCCAGGACATAGCTTTCGCCCTCAATGCCGTAGTTGGAAAGCAGAATGCCCTCGTCAGTGAACCAGTAGTTGATCCACTGCATGACCACCTCCGGATTTTCGCAGGTGGCGGCCACAGAGTAGCTGGTAAGGCCGGTGCGGTCCGAATCAAAATGGGTCACATCTCCGGCCTTCTGCACCGGGTCGGTAATTGCCACGCAGTGGAATTCCGGATCGTTTGCGCTGTCGTCATAGCTCTGCATTTGGCTCACATCGCCAAACCAGATACCCGTCTCGCCGGAGGTCACATAGCCCGCCAGATCAGGCCCGTTGGTGTCCGCCTCGCAGCTCACAAAATCCCGGCTGATGAGCCCCTCGGAATACCACTGGTTCAGCAGGGTGATGTAATCCAGGAATCCATCCTCCAGCAGGGAGAATTTTGCCGTCCCGTCCACCTGATAGAAGGGGTCCGTCACCCGGCCCCGGGCGTTGGCTGTATAGCTCAGCACGCCAAAACCGGAGGCAAAATAGTTGTTCTGGGCGGAAATGGTGTTGGGCAGCAGGAAGGTGTATGCCGGGTCATATTCCTGCTTGAAGGCGGACAGCACCGCATGCCAATCGTCATAGGTGACGGGGGTCTTCAGATTCAGGTTGTCCAGCCAGTCCTGGCGGATCATGGGCCCGGTGGAGGGACCCAGGTCTTCGCTGAAAAAGGAAGTCAGTTCCACCACATAGCCGCTGTCGGTAAGAGAATCCTGCTCGTCCTTTGCGGTGCGGGTGCGGTAATAGTCGTAATCCGGGGCATATTCCAGATAGGGGAACACGTCCAGCAGGATATCGTCCGCCACGGCCACCTCGCCGCCGCCGGGATAGTTGGCCGCCGCATTGGGAATCAGGTCCGGCAAGGTGCCGGCAGCCGCCCAGAGCGTCAGCGCTTCCGCATCACCCATGCCGCCGGCAGCCACAAACTCCAGATGCACGCCGGTGCGCTCCTCCACCGCCTGGAACACACTGTGCTCGTTGAAGTCGGAAAACCTTGTACCGACTCCGCCGGGCATATCAAAGGAAATAGAGATGGTCAGATCATCCCCTGTCAGGGGGTATTCGATCACTGCCCGCTCCGGCGCTTCCTCCGCGGCAGAAACCGTCTCCTCTGCGGATGCTTCCGGAATCGACGGGGTCGGTGTCTGCTGGGGCGTGGTCTCCACGGCCGCTGTTTCTGCCACAGAATTTTCCGATGAAGAAGCCGTTTCCTGCGCGCCGCAGGCTGCCAGGCTCCACAGCATTGCCATGCACAGGATCAGTGCAAGAGCCTTTTTGCATTTCATAAAAATTCCTCCTGTCGTATCTCAATCTATGTTGAGTATAACGGACAGGAGGAATTGCTGTAAACCGACAGAAACTGACCGGGACCCGGCAGATTTTGAACCTACCGCCGAGCTGCCCGATAGGCGGACGGTGTGATCCCGGTGAGGCTTTTGAACGTGCGGGTAAAGGTCTGATCGCTGAAAAAGCCCACTTGTAAGGCGATCTGGCGAATGCGGAGTTGCGTGCTGGACAGCAGTACCCTGGCTTGGGCAATACGCTTGCTTTGGAGATAAGGCAGCACACCGATCCCCTTTTCCCGCTTGAAAATCCGGGAGAGATAGGAGGGGCTGATCTTAAAGATCGCCGACAGGGAATCGATACTGAGCTCCGGGTCCGCATAGTGGCGGTCGATATAGTCGGCAATGCGCAGTGCCCGGCTGGCCCCCAGATCAGCCTGGGCGTTTGCATAGTAGTCGCACAACCCCAGCGTCACAGCCCGGAATGTCGCCGCGAGCTGCTCCGCTGCCGGGGCGTCCATCAGCTTCCGGAAGGCATCCAGCTCCGCAAGAAAGTCAACATCCCCGCCGGAAGTGATTTCGGCAGTCATCTGGTTTACCAGACCCAGCAGACGGCGCTTTTCCAGCATAAGGGTGTTCCTGCCGTCCAATGCACCGGAGTGTTCCATCTGCATCAAAGCCGTCAAGGTCCCGCTGCGGTTCCCCTCCAGCACGCTATTGATGAGCCGCCGGTCCCGTTCAAAGGTGGTGTCCATGGTCTGATACGCCGCCGCATCCAAGTCGGAAAAGCAGAGCGCCAGATTTTCGCTGCCGCGCATATCCAGCACGCCCATGACCTCCAGCACCTCGTAATAGCCATCGTTGATGCCGCCAAGGCCCTGTTTTTCCTGACTGACAGCCACTACCACCGGGTGCCGGGGCCCCAGGCGGCAAACCAGCTCCTGCCCCAGCGCCAGAGGTGAATCTCCGCCGGTTCCATTCCGGCAGAGCACCG
>CABSAB010000283.1 GCA_902475515.1 uncultured Eubacteriales bacterium
GGGTATAGGAGTTGATGGAGTTCTTCACCGCCTCCATGGCGGCGATCAGATGCGCCTGCCCGAAGGCGAAGCCCACGCGCATCCCCGCAAGGCTCCGGGACTTGGAGCAGGTCTGGACCACCAGAAGGTTATCAAATTCCGGAATCAGCGACACTGCCGATTCGCAGCCGAAGTCTACATAGGCCTCGTCCAGGATCACCACATGGTTCGGATTTCCCTCCAGCACCCGCCGCACCTCGGAAAGGGGCAGCCCGATCCCCGTAGGCGCGTTGGGGTTGGTGAGGATCACGGTACCGTCGTCATGCATCAGCTCCGAAAGCGGGATGGTGAAATCCTCCCGGACGGGGACGATGCGGCAGCGGTTGCCGAAGAACGCCCCATAGACCGGATAAAAGCTGTAGGTGATATCCGGGAACACCGCCGGGGTATCCGCATCCATGAACGCCATGTGGATAAAGGCCAGCACCTCGTCGGAGCCGTTGCCCACAAACACCTGCTCAGGAGCGATCCCATGGAACTTCGCCAGAGCCTGCCGAAGTTCTCCGCAGTCCGGGTCCGGATAAAGCCGCAGCTCCGTAAGGTCGGCATTCCGGATCGCCTCCATGACCCTGGGCGACGGCGGATAGGGGTTCTCGTTGGTGTTGAGCTTGATATATCGCTTGTCCTTGGGCTGTTCGCCGGGCACATAGGGCTCCACGTCCAGAATGTGCCTGGACCAAAATTTTTTGTTCATTCCACGCCGCTCCTTTTCTGCCGGTTGCGCTGAATGGTCTTTAAAAAGACCTTACCGTACTGCTGATATTTGATGGGGCTGACCCCCGGGATCTGCTTCATTTCGTATTCGTTTTCGGGCTTTTTCACGGCCATTTCCCGTAGGGTCCGGTCGGAAAAAACCAGCTCCGGTGGGATACCTGCCTGCTCCGCGAAATCCTTCCGGACGCTGCGGAGCAGATCGTAAAGGCTTCGGCCCTGCCCGGCCCGCCGGGTCTTTTCCTGGAGGGCCGCAAAGATATTGGCCCGGGCCAGGCAGTTTCCGCAGGAGCCGCACCGCTCCGGGGAATCCTCCCCGAAGTAGCTCAGGATGTAGTGCCGCAGGCAGCCGTTTGTAAAACAATATGCTTTCATCTTGGAAAGCTTGTCAAATTCCATACGCTGCCGAGCCTGGATGGCCGCCGGGCCGCCCGCTAAGTTCTCCGTGGCGGACTTGATGAGAAACTCCGCCGTGTGGATGTCCCCAGCGCCGTACAGCAGCAGGCACTCGGCTTTAGAGCCATCCCGTCCCGCGCGGCCCGCCTCCTGGTAATAGGATTCCATATTCTTCGGCATATTATAGTGTACCACAAAGCTGACATTCTGTTTGTCGATGCCCATGCCGAAGGCGTTGGTAGCCACCATCACCTGGAGCTTGTCAAACAGAAACTGATCCTGGGCCTCCCGGCGCTCCCGCTCATCCATGCCGCCGTGGTATTTTCCCGCGGCAATGCCATGCTCACACAGAAGCGCCGCCACAGCTTCCACCTGCTTCCGGGTGGAGCAGTAGACGATGCCGCTCTCCTCCCGGTGCTGCAAAACGAACTCCAACAGCGCCGCCCGCTTATCCGTGGGCCGCAGCACCCGAAAGATCAGATTCTCCCGGTCAAAGCCCGTCACGGCGGTCTCCGGCGACTGAAGCTCCAAATGCTCCAGAATGTCCCTCCGGACCGCCGGCGTGGCTGTGGCCGTAAAGGCCGCCACCGGCGGGCGCTTCGAAAGCCCCTTTACAAACGGGGCGATCCCCATATACGAGGGTCGAAAATCGTGTCCCCACTGGGAAACGCAGTGGGCCTCATCCACTGCCAAAAGCGAAATTTCCACACTTCTGGCAAATTCCAGAAACGCCGGATGCTCCAGCCGTTCCGGGGCCACATAGATGATCTTGTACATTCCCTTTTTCGCGTTATGAAGCGCCAGGAGATACTGCGGATAGCTCAGGGCGCTGTTTAAGTACGCCCCCGGAATGCCCGCGGCCTTCAAGGCCCGGACCTGATCCTGCATCAGCGAGATCAGGGGACACACCACCAGCGTGATCCCCGGCAGCATCAGCGCCGGGATCTGATAGCACATGGATTTCCCCGCCCCGGTGGGCATGATGCCAAGGGCATCCTTCCCGGCCATCAGCGCCGAGATCAGCGTCTCCTGGGCCGGACGGAAGCTGTCGTAGCCAAAGTGCTCCGAAAGGAGCCACCGGGCAAAGGTCAGGGTGTCATTCCCCTGCATGGCGAATTTCCCGAATATTCTTTTCCAGCTTGGACCTTGCGCCCAGCACCTCGTGGCCGCAGCCCCGGCATTTCAGGCGAAAATCCATTCCCGTCCGCAGCACCAGCCATTCCTTGGAGCCGCAGGGATGCGGTTTTTTCATCACAAGAATATCACCCAGCCGCACATCCATTTTTCGTCACCTCTCCTGCATAACTTCCCTTTCCTTCGGCAACAATACTGCCGAAGGAGTGAAGCGAAATGTCAATTACCATCACCTGTGAATTCGAAAATCCATATCAGGCCCGCCAGGCCGCCGAGCGGCTCCGGCGGCGGGGGTATATCGTCTCCCAGGACAAATCCTCGCCGAAAACTCCCCTGGGCGGCACGCTGCTGGTGGCCTATCCCTACGGCTCCACCGGCGGCAACACCTTTGGAAACAACCTCATGGGAGCTTTGCCGCCCATCGCCGAAAACGGCACCATCCTGGGCACCACCCCCAAGGAGCACCGTCCGGTGATCTCCGTGCTCACCGACGACACCCAGACCGCCGACGCCAAGGTGCTCCTCACCGCTCTGGGCGGCCGCATTCTGAAATCCTAACGCCCGTAACAGGAACATGCGTTCCTGTATACATATTCACCAAAAACAAATCAAGTCAATCAGGGAGGAATCAATGTGAACACTACATATTACCCCGAGGGGATGTTCCCCGCAGAGCTCCAGGCCGCCGGCATGACCCGGGATCAGCTGAAAAAAGCCTATGCCGAGGGTGTCATCCTGGAGGGCGTGGCCCGCAGCGCCACCGCATCCCATGATCTTCTGGTGGACCTGGGCACTGTCCAGGGCATCATTCCCCGGGAGGAGACCGCCATCGGCATCGCCGACGGCTCCGTCCGGGATATCGCCATTCTCTCCCGGGTGGGAAAAGCCGTGTGCTTTGAGATCACATCCCTGGAGGGACTTTACGGCGGCAAGCCCACCCTGGTGCTCTCCCGCCGGAAGGCCCAGCAGCGGGCTCTGGAGCATCTTCTGCATCAAACGCCCCTGGGTACGGTACTGCCCGCCGTGGTGACCCATCTGGACCGGTTCGGCGCGTTCTGCGACATCGGCTGTGGAAACGTGTCGTTACTTTCCATCGAGCACATCTCCATCTCCCTGTAGACGGAGACCCG
>CABSAB010000284.1 GCA_902475515.1 uncultured Eubacteriales bacterium
CGTCCGGTGATTGGAGAGGGGAGACAGGAACTGCCCCAGAAGCCAGCCGTGGCCGGCGTGGATGGTGAGGATGTCGAAGCCTGCCATGGCACAGTTTGCTGCACTGCGGCGGTAGCCGCCGATGACATCGTCCATGAGCTTCCGGTCCATGCCCCGCACGGTCTGCTTTCCATTGTTGTCCACAATGTCGCAGGGGCCGATGGGCAAAACGTTCCCGGGCAGGAACATGGGATTGCAGCGCTTGCCACCGTGGCCGAACTCAATGGAGGCATAAGCCCCGTACTTATGGATGGTGGAGACCAGGTCATACATGGAGGGGACGGCGCTGGGGTTATCCAGCGTCACCATGGAGGGGTGGTCTGGCCCCGTAGCCCCATGGGCAACCGCCTCGCCCACATTGACGATGGCGGCGCCGCCCTTGGCCCGGAGCTCGTAATAGGCGATGTTCTCCGGGGAAAAGACGCCGCCGGGGCCCATTTCCGCCAGGGAAGTGGGGGCGGAGATCATGCGGTTTTTCAAGGTCAGATTTCCCAGCTTAAAGGGGGAGAGCAGCATATCATATTTGGACATAGTTGTGCCCCTTTCCGTTATTTTTCTAATCGTATTGTACTGGAAAGCCCGGGAAAATGGAAATAGAAATCATATATGGCCCATAACCTGAGGTTATATCATTCGTCCCCCGGATGGATTGCCGGGTCCACCGCGCCGATGAGCTCCTCCCGGTTCAGGCCGATACCCTTTCGGGGGCCGAACTCCATGGGCGGGAAATAGGAGTCCAAAAACGCCTGAAGCTTTTTTCCGTAGTCCTGAAAATAAGTAACGGCAAAATTATAGAGCTTTTTCGGCTGCTCCATCAGGGTCCGGTCCTTCCGGGAGACGATGGAGATGAAGCGGAACACTTCAATGTCCGAAAACCGCAGGGCAACGACCGGATTGTTGTCCATGTATTTTTCATAGAACACATTGGCGGGCACCATACTGACCCCCTGGCCGGATTCCAGAGCCTCGTCGATAAACTTGGACTCATTGCTGCACAGGGTGATATTGGGGGTGAAGCCAACGGTTTTGCAGTTGTCGATGACAGCCCGCCGGTCAAAGCTGGCGTCGTTCACCAGAAACCGCTCGTTTTTGCAGTCCTCCAGCCGTACAAAGTGCTCCGTTGCCAGGGGATGGCTGCGGCCCACCGCCAGCAGAATCTCCTCGTCCATGAGCTTGATCTGGGTGATCTCCGGGTTGTGAAAGGGGATCGGTGTCAGCGCAAAATCCAGCTTGCCGGAGAGAAGCTGCTCCTGCAATACCTCCGGGCTGTAGAGAAATTGGCTGATCTGCATATTCTCGTGGAGATTTTGACTGAGAAAGCTTAAAAGCAGCGTGTTCAGAAGCTCGGCCACCGGGGAACCGATGGTCACGGAGGTGCTGGAGGATTTTTTGTAGTCGTTGATGAGCCGCTGGCCCTCTTCAATGCAGTCAAAGGCTTTCGCAACCTGCCGGTAAAAGTCCTGACCGATGGGGGAGAGGCTGATGCGGCCCTTTTTTCGTTCAAAAAGGGTCACGCCCAAGCTGCGTTCCAGCTTGGATATGGTCTTGCTCAGTGCGGGCTGAGAGACGTGGAGTGTCTCGGCGGCCCGGGACATATTCTCTTTTTCGGCGATGACCTTAAAATAGTACAGATAAGTCAGTTCCAATGGGAATTCCTCCGTATAAAAAAGCGGTGTGTCTCAGGGAAATATCCTTCCTGCCACGTCATTTTTTCAATAGAGGTATTATATCGGTTTTTTGCAGAAAAAGCAAGGATTTATAACCTCTGGTTATATTGATTAACAATAATATATTGGATATTTTACATAACATCGACTACTATTTTCTTGTGTAAATACCACAAGAAAGGATGTAAACCAATGAAAATCAAACGCACTTCCGCAGCATCAGGTTGTAGGACATAGACTCAATCATGTCCGGATAGTCCTGGGAGGCCCCACCACGCCAGCGGCCACGGCCGCTGGCAGCGAGACCGCCGCAGTTTCCCAGAACGCCGGCGAAGCAGCTTCCGCACCTGATGCTGCGGAAGCGCCGGAAGCCTCCAACGTGGAGGATGACGGCTTTGTCTACGAGCCGCTGACCTATCCCCTGGAGGAGGGCGGCAGCTTCACCTACTACATGATTAAGGACCTGGGCCAGGCCTCCAACCTGGCGGACTGGAACGATCATCCCATGCTGCAGGTGATCCAGGATAAGACCGGCATTGCCATTGAGATCCAAGCCGTGTCCCAGACCAACGGTTCTGACCTTATGAACCTGATGCTGGCCTCCCAGGACTATCCGGACATGATTGAGTCTATGTCCTACAACACCGGCTTTGCCGCCGCCATGGACGACGATGTGGTGCTGGAAGTCACCGGTATGCTTCCGGAGTATGCGCCGGATTACTACAAGCTCCTCACTGATACCCCGGCCTATAAGAAGTCTGTTGCCACAGACGATGGCCGTATCGGCATCTTCGCCAGCATCACCGAGGGCAAGCGCGGCCCCGAAGACGGCCTGATGGTCAACCAGGACTGGCTGGACGAATGTGGGCTGGAAGCCCCTGTGACCTTTGACGACATGGAGGAGGTCCTGACCGCGTTCAAGAACAAGTACGACCTCACCGACCCCCTGTATATGGTGGGAGACGGCGTGCTGGATAATGATCAACTGTCTGCCAGCTTCGGCGTTGCGCTGAAGTTCAATTCCATCACCGGAGAGGGCGGCTTCTTCGTGGATGAAAACGGCGAGATTCAGTTCGGGTATACCCAGGAGGGCTACCGGGAGTATGTGACCCTTATGAACGACTGGTACAAGAAGGGCCTGCTGTCTTCCGACTTCCTGTCCAACACCACCGATTATATGAATGACGACCTCATTGGGGAGATCGCTTCCCAGGAGACTGGTATCTTCTCCAGAGGCGACGGCCTCATCGATATGCTCCGGAATATCTCCGGTTCCAATCTGGTGGCTCTGGCCGACCCTGTGGTGAATGAGGGCGACATCATCCACCTGGGCAATGCCGAGCCTCTGCCGTCCACGGCCCGGGGCGTTGTGATCACCACCGGCTGTGACGAGCCCGAGCTCTGCTGCCAGTTCCTGAACTGGTGGTATACCGAGGACGGTTTCCTGGCCGGTAGCTACGGCGAGGAGGGCGTCAGCTTCGAGTTTGACGAGAACGGAGATCCCCAGTATACCGAGATGATGACCTCCACGGAGGGAAAGAACCTCAGTGCCCAGAAGATCGACTACTGCGGTCCTCTGCAGCTGCTGATCGACGGAACCACGCCTGAGGCGTCCTTCTCCGAGATCGCCCAGGAGGCGCCCGAGGTCTGGGGCTCCAACAAGGACGGCGC
>CABSAB010000285.1 GCA_902475515.1 uncultured Eubacteriales bacterium
GTTTTCGCAAGCGGCGGGTATGCCACTGTTGAACAGCCCTTCGAAGGCCGTTCTTTCTCTGCCGTTCATCTGTCCCAGGCAGGTTGCCAGCGCATTGAGCTGATACAGATCGCATTCATGGGTCAGATGGACATGGAGGAACTGAAAACCATGGTGTTCAAGGAATTCCCACCTCGGCTTGTCGCCCAATGTCATTTGGAGCTTGTCCAGTGCGTCCGAAAGGCCATAGTAGGTAGCCGGAAGCTCCAGATCGCACCACCGATCCGTTTTTCCGCCGAACAGCTCCACACGGAACACTTCATTCAAGGGTCATCCCTCCCATTTGGGGCCTGTAGTCCTCCTCATATTTGGCGGGATCGGCACCGGGGACATCCCAGCCACACATACTGCCCACTTCCATAGCCTGGCGCTGGATGGGGTTGACTCCCAGCTTTTCATTCATCTTATCCGCCAGCTCCACATTTTGCTCCTTGTCGCCGGTGTCCCAATCGGAGGGGTAGTAGCCGGACTCGCCCCGGCGGATACAGATGAGGTCACCGGTGGACTTGAGAGTCGAGAAGCACATCTCCGGCAGCCCCTCCGCCACTCTGGGCGCGAAGCGTTCTGCCTCGGTCTGGATGTCCCAATCATCCTCCACGCTCCACAGATGGACATACAGCTCATCGTCGCCGGCGCAGATCTCCCGCTGTTCGAAGCCCTCGCCCCAGCCATCCGACGCCTGTCCGGAGATATACTCTTTCAGGGTGATCAGTTCCTCCGGGGTGAGGGTGCCAACCACGCGGCACTCGGCAACACCCCAGAGCTGGCCGTTCCGATCCTCAACGGTGAACACGACAGATTTGACCTTCTGGTTGACGCTGTCATCCTCGCCATACCAGTGCATGATGCCGCTCTCGGATTCTTCCGGCATCCGGTTGTTGATCAGAGCTCTGAGGATCTCACCCTCATAGCACCGCAGCATCCTTCCGTCCAGCAGAGTACTGTCATCCTCCATCTCCCCATACTCGTTGCGGGTGTAGAGGTCCGCCGTCAGAGGCATATACAGCTTCAGCGTGGTGGGCTCGGGCGGCAGGACAGAGAAGCTGTCCTCTCCGATGGTCAGCGCCAGGGTTCTGCCATTGTCCCACTTCATGTGGAACTGCCCGGCGTCGTCGATGTGGTCCAGAGTCCCCGTACTGCCCGGCTCCAGCGGGGCATAGGGGTCTTTCATCTCTCTGAGCTTGATCCTTGAGCCTGCGGGAAACTGTTCCCGCAGGAAGCTCAACCATTCTTTGGGTACAGACATTTACATTCCTCCCATCTTCATACCCTGGCCAGAGCTATTTTCATAGTCCGTCAGGGATTGCGGATTTTCTTCGCCATACAGGTCGAAAAGGATATCGTCCACCTGCTTGCGAACAACCGGGTCATCCGTCAGCGTCTCATAGCGGAAGCCCGTGACCGAATGCTGAGGCAGTTCCTTCTGGATGCACCGGAGATATTCCTGCACGTCGGTGTAGTCCATCCGGCTGCCATCGGCGAAGGTGACCCGGCCCACAGGCTTTGCCTGCCGGGCCATCTGCTGCTGGCGCAGGTCGTAGCAGTAGAGGTAGCCCTGATAGTCGCCGGGAGAAGGGGTGCAGCGGAGGCAGTAGCGGTAATGCTCGGTGTCCACGACATAGCCATAGCACCGGCCGTCCTCGGTGATCTCACCTCCATTCCGGTAGCAGTAGCTTCTCATCGAGGCCAGATCCTTGAGCGGCCCATCAGCCCGAAGCATATCCACGACTTCCTGAAGCTCACCCTTGAATTCCTCGGTGTTGAACTGGTCATCGTTGTGGGGCCACCAGGTGTGGTAGAATCCTTTTCCGGAAGATCCAAAGTCCATCCGGACATGGCCGACCGTGCCCAGTCTCTCGTCGGCGGTCTCATCGAGTTCCGAATAGAAGAGGCCCGCTTCCTCGGGAGAAGCGGGCCTGATGTGAATCGGTGTATTTACTTTTACATTCTGCTTCATGGTATTAGCCTCCGTATCCGTACAGGGATGGTAAATTTGCCAGTCAGGATGTCCCATCCTACCCAGAGTTACTCGCTGGAATGCGATGGAGATGTCATCATCGTTGTAATATCCATGATGGAAATCCGATGCGCTGATGACATTTTCCTTGATATCTGCGGCAAATCTTTCATCAAGGCTGGAGAAATATGTCCCAAAAGTCTTGTGAAGATATTCTTTGATGTCACTCTCCAACTGTTCCGATAAAGAAATGGCCATTTGCTTCACCTCCTCATGCGGAACAATACCACAGCTCAGCGGAAATAGCTATGACCAAAAGGCGTCCTGCCGGAGAAGTGGAGATAGCCGGCGACAGCAGCTCCCAGTGCTGCCAGAGATGCTACTGTGATCATGATTTTCTTCTTCATTTACATTCCTCCCAATCATCGGATCATGTCGTTCAGGTCATTTGCATATCAAATCCCGGCTCCGGTGACTCCATGATCTGTTCCAGGCGCCACGGGTCTACGATGACCTCACTTTCGTTCCTGCCGGTGAACAGGGCCAGGATGTGTTCTTTCCGAATCTGCGCCTCATACACCGTTCCATCCTCACCGAAGCGGTGGGCGAACCAGTCTGCTGTTTTTCGATCCAGTGTCCAGGACAGCGCCCTGATATTTTTGGCGTTGTAGGGTGTAACGCCCCGATAGACCGTCACCGTATCCTCCAGCGCCTGGTGTGCGGTACGCTCCTCCTCATCCATCAGGGACTCCGGAGAGACGGATCGGAACAAGGCCACCAGTTCTCGTTTGCTCACATTGCAGTCCTGATTGGGGCATTCCTCCTGGGTCCAGGCGGTGGATAAGAGCTGCCCCAGATCCTTCTCCGAGAGAGCGGAGGCGGCAAACTTGATAAAAGTCAGATAATAGGGCGGGTTGAGCAGTACGAAGATCTGATGGACATTTTCGGCGCTGTCGATCTGCTCGCCAACCTTTCTGCGCCACCTTGTGCAGTCATCCGAATTGTTGATCAGGTCGACCATGGATAGGCTCCCATCCTCATTCCGAAGTGCGGAAATTCCAGAGGATGTGAAGGGGTGGCTGACGATTACCGGGGAGAGGGCCGTTTCCTGGATCTGTACATCGAGGAGGGTGTGCGCCACCAGCTTTACGCGGAGCAGATCGGTTTCGCGGGGCATCAGGAAAGGCCTCCCATCTCCATCGCTTGGGTTTCCTCAGCGAAGGGGCTGCTGCATCGGCGGATCAGGCCAAACTCGGTTCGCCGGACTCCTTCCTCCGCCATAGTGTCCTCACCCAGCTTCTCAAAATCCATATACCCATCGATGGTATCGATCAGCTCGTCATCAGCACCAATGCGCCGAAGGACGGT
>CABSAB010000286.1 GCA_902475515.1 uncultured Eubacteriales bacterium
CCGACATTCGGGCGCTTCTGCCGGGCAGCAGGCCACATCGCCGCCCCGGATATTCAGCAGCCATGCCAGATCATCCAGAGACGTGAGGATATAGCTGTCCGCCCCGGCCTTTTGGAGATCCTCCCGCAGAGCAGCCAGTTTTTTCACCCGGCTCCGGCCCGTGTACCTTGTGGAAAGCTCCCAGGCAGCTGCCGTGGAAAGCCCGGGTCGGTCAGGCCAGATCTCCCCCACCAGGTCCAATTCATAGCGGATGGAAACGCCCTGTTTCTCCAGGGATTGTTCCAGCGCCGTGCCCGCGGCGGTATTCATGGTCCGGCCGTCAAAGCCCAAGACCTGCCCCGCTGTCAGGTGTGTTTCCAGCCACTGCTGCACGGTGGGCACCCCGGGCTGGCCCATCTTGCAAAGCTCGATGCCGCTGCCGGAGAGCTGCTGCTCTGCCTGCAAAAAGTATCGTCCGTCGGTCCATAATCCCGCAAAATCCGCCGCCACCACCAGCGTCCCGGCGGACCCGGTGAAGCCGGAGATATATTCCCGGCATTTGAAATAATCGCCCACGTACTCCGACCCGTGGAAATCCTCTGTGGGGATCACATAGGCATCGATTCCGGCCTGTTCTATAACCGTCCGCAGGGCCGTCAATTCTTTTTTCATTTGATAGCACCCCATTTGCTTGACATTCTGAGGGTAGTATACGCCCAAACGTGAAAAAGCGCAAATACTTATTCCGCTGCGCCGGACAGCGTCACGGACAAAATATGCCGCACCGGAAAAAACTCATACAGGTGCAAAGATGTCACCGTTCCATCAAAAGGCGCAAACTCCCGCTCAAACACAGGAACCGCCCGGGCGATCTCCTCCGGCGTGTCCACCAGCATGGTGGTGTGGGGCGTCCAGCCATAACTGCGGCCAAACGTCTCTTTTAGCGCCAGCAGCTCCCGATTGCAGTCCGGCGCGGCAAACAGCACCTTCCCGCCCGGGAATATACCAATATGGCTGAACAAAACCGGAACCGGCTTCTGCCGCGTTGCCAGTTCCGTCAGCAGGGCCATAAGCTGCGGCTCCCGGTCCAATGGAAAGTTGTCCAGAGTAAAATGGGGTGGAATATGCTTGGTCTGGGTCCCCTTAAACCCCTGTGCATATAGGCCTTTTTGCCAGCCATGAAGCCGTGCTTCCGTTTCTCCGTCAAAGCCCGCCAGCACAAATAATCGTTTCTCCGCCATATTCGCTCCCTTCCTCTCTGCCATGATGCGGTGATACATTGCGGCGTATCAAGTATCCGAAATTATGTGTTCCGACAAAATCCGCCCACACCTGCGGCACCGCATTTTCCACGCAAACGCGCTTCAAAATCGAAAGCTTTCTCTGCTTACACAATATCGGAATCATCGCTCCATCCACGTCCGGGTCCTCCAGATAATCAATGATAATCAGATAGCGAAACGGGATCGCAAGCACACGCTCCAAAAGCAGCTGGCCTGTATTCGAAAACTTTGCCGCTTCTCCCAGCAGCAAATGCGCAACCACTAGGTCATATGGCGTTGATAGTTCCCCTTGGCACAGGTCAAGCTCCAATGCAGAAAGCCGCTCGGTCTCCATCGGACGGATGGTGCATAGCTTTCGCTCGTCACCGGGATATACAACGGCATCTACCTGCGCCGCGGGAAACGCTGCCCGAATTGCAGTCAAGCTGGTTTTTCCGCTTCCCGCGTCCAAAATCCGTTGAATGCGTTCAGACTGGAGTTCCGTCAAAAAATGATATAAAATTTGAGTATGTGCCCGCTGCATAAACAATCACCTGAATTGCATTGCGCGGAAGGTTTCCCTTCCGCGCAATTTGTTGTAACTTTTTGCAGATGTTACGGCGTCACCACAACGTCGCCCTTGTAATTTCCGGGCGCGGTGACAGGCTTCCCATCCACCGTGATGGTGCCCTTTACGGTGCAGCCCTCCGCCACGTTCAGCTCGGCAAGATAGCTCTTTCCGGTGACGTTCCAGGTGGAACCGCCCTCCAGGGTCAGCTTTACGGCGTTGTTCACCGCAGGGGCGGGGGTGTTCTTCAGGCGGCCTGCGTACAGGTACGCCTTGGGGTCCACCACCTTGTAGTCCGCGGTGGTCTTGGCATCCCAGTGGTTGTCCTGCTCGAACACCGTGCCGCCGGGGGCGACGCTTCCGTCGGCCTTGAGGTGGTTTGCGTTGGAGGAGGACACCACACCCGTCAGGGTGGAGTTCTTCAGAGTTACGGCCAGGGCGTGCTTGGCGCCATAGACGGAGTTGAAGATATCGCCTGTCAGGGTCTCATCGGTGAATACCGCCGTGGAATCGGGGATCTCGCGCTCGGCGGGTTTCACCGTGGACCAGTCGTCCTCCTGCATGGGGACCTCATACTTCCGGGTGACGATGCCGCCGGCGTCGTCGCTCTCCAGCTGCTGGATCAAAACGCCGCCATCGCCCAGCTTCATCTTGGCGCCCTTCATGTCGATGTGGACATAAGCGCCGGACTTGATCTGGAAGGCGCACTTCTCGATCTCAAAATCGCCGCCCTCAATGAACAGCTTGCCGCCCTGGGCCTGATGCCACATGGTCATGGCACGCTTTGCCTTGCCGGTGACGTTCTTAAAGGTCATGGGCTGCACACCGGTGCAGATAAACAGATAGTCGGGGGAGTAGAATTCGCAGTCCTCAAAGAGGTTTGTCACGCCGCCGTCGCCGTAGGCGATATAGCCGCTGCCGCCCATGGTGTAGCCCCAGGTCTTGCCGCCGACAGTCTTGGTGGCGGTATAGGTCTTGCCGGGCTGGGCTTCCTCCAGACGGCCAATGCCTGCCAGCACATTCTTGGTGGTCAGGGACGTGGGGGGGTAGCCGGAGTCCGTGGACAGGGGCGCCCAGTTGTCGGCCACCACCACGCAGTTTTCATAGGTGACCTGTCCGGCGTCCAGCACATTGGTGGCGCGGCAGTTGCCGTCCAGACCAAGCGCGAAGGGCACGGTCTTCATCATGGGAACGGACAGGCTGCGGAAATCCTCATCAAAGGGATCGGCGTCGATGGAGTCGATGACCGTATCCTTTACATGAAGATGGCTCTCGCCGCCGCACCAGACTGCCGAGCGGATGGCGCCCTCTACATGAATACGGGAGTTTTCCATGGTGACGTCGGCGTCGCCGGTGGTCATGACGCCGGCGCCGTAGCCCTGGAAGTCGTTGCCGCCGTGGCCCACGAAGCTCAAATTGGCATCCTTAATGGCGTACTTGCCGCCGGTGACCATGACGCCGTTGAACAGGTGCTGATGGTCGTCGATCTTGAGACCCGGTCTATGCGGCTCCTGCCGGCAAGGAAGTGACCATGAC
>CABSAB010000287.1 GCA_902475515.1 uncultured Eubacteriales bacterium
CAGACCCTGCGTCAGGACCTTTTGGAGCCCCAGAAAAAACCGGAGGAGCAGGGGGCTGACCGTGAGAAAATACACGCTGCCGCCCAGAAAGATCCCCAGGCACTGGTATGCCCGGAGGCCCCGGGTATACACCGAGGTGAGAAACAGCGCAAGAAAAAACACCAGGGCAAACAGCACGTCCACCGCCACCGTGAACCCCCGCCGGAGCCGCCGGATCGCCCGGCCCACGTCGTACAACAGCCCCAGGAAGATCCCCAGGCCCGCCGAAACAAAAAATTCCACCGCCTGGCGGCTGATCTCCTGGATCATCGGAACAGCCGGGACAGGAAGCCCCCCTGGGTGGCGGCGCTCTCCTGATAGGTGAGGCTGTCCACCTGGCCGGTCAGGCGCACCTCTCCCGCCTCCAGATTCAGCTGCTCCACATGGAGCGCGCCCCCCCGAATGATCAGCGTGCCCCTGGAGGTATCCAGCACCGCCGCCTGTTCGTCAAAGCTCATGACGTCCGTGACCCCCGTCACCGCCAGGCTGTTTCGTCCCTCCATGGTCAGCCGGTGGCCCACCGCCAAGGCTCCGTCCTCTTTCATTGCCATTGCCATAAGGCTCCCCTCCCGCTCTATAGTCTCATAGAAGCATATTCGCCGGGGGCGGAGATTATGCGAAAAATTTTGCCCCGCTCAATTGACAAGCGAGGCGATTTGTACTAAAATGGCACTAACGCAAGGATGGAAAAGCAGTACCGGGCAGTTCCCCTGGCAAAGAGAGCGGGTCATCGGCTGAAAGCCCGCACAGGCGGCGCTTGGGAAGGACATTTTCGGAGCGGGCGTATAAGGCGTTTGCCGAAATCGCAGGGCGGTCCCACCAGACGGGGCACAAAAGGGCGGATCCTCCGCCGAAATTGGGTGGCACCACGAAGCAAGTATGCTCTCGTCCCATGCGGACGGGAGCATTTTATATATCTGGCGATATAAAGAAGTAATCGGTAATAAAGCAGAGTGAAAAAGTGTGGTGTCCCTGCGGGACGGATTGAAATTATATCAGAAAGGATTTTAGATATGGACAAGATCAGACCTCGCACCCTCTCCGGCTTTATGGAGCTTTTGCCCCAGAAGCAGATGCAGATGGAGAAATTTATGGAGGTATTGCGGGAGACCTACAGCCTGTATGGGTTTACCCCCCTGGACACACCCATCATCGAGGACGCCCAGATTTTGCTTGCCAAGGGCGGCGGCGATACGGAAAAGCAGATTTACCGGTTCCAGAAGGGCGACAGCGATCTGGCCCTGCGGTTTGATCTGACGGTGCCCCTGGCAAAATATGTGGCCCTGCACTACGGAGAGCTGACCTTCCCCTTCCGCCGGTTCCAGATCGGCAAGGTCTACCGGGGCGAGCGGGCTCAGCGGGGCCGGTTCCGGGAATTCTATCAGGCGGATATCGACATCATCGGCGATGGGAAGCTGGATATCATCAACGAAGCGGAGATCCCGTCTATCATCTACAAAACCTTCTCCAAACTGGGGCTGAAACGGTTTCAGGTGCGGGTGAACAACCGGAAAATCCTCAACGGCTTCTATGCCATGCTGGGCCTTTCGGACAAGTCCGCCGAGGTCATGCGGACCGTGGACAAGCTGGACAAGATCGGTGCGGACAAGGTCAAGGGCATTCTCACCGAGGAGGTGGGCATCTCCGGCGAGGCGGCGGATGAGATTTTGACGTTCATTGCCATCGCCGGGGAAAATGACGAGGTTTTGGCTGCCCTCCGGAGATATCTTGGAAAAAACGAGACCTTTGACCAGGGCTATGAGGAGCTTTCCACAGTCGTAAAATATCTGGCCGATTTCGGTGTACCCCAGGAGAATTTCCGGGTGGACCTGACCATCGCAAGAGGCCTGGACTACTACACCGGCACGGTCTACGAGACCATTATGCTGGACGAGCCGGGGGTGGGCTCCATCTGCTCCGGCGGACGGTACGACAATCTGGCGGAATACTACACCGACAAGCCGCTTCCCGGCGTGGGCATCTCTATCGGCGTGACACGGCTGTTTTATGTGCTGGAGGAGCAGGGGTATCTGTCCGATTCCCTCCCCACGGCCCCGGCGGACGCACTGGTGCTGCCCATGACCGAGGACTTCGGCCCGGCCATTGCCGCCGCCACGGCATTGCGGGCGGCGGGCATCCGCACCCAGCTCTACGGCGAGCAGAAGAAGTTCAAGGCAAAAATGTCCTACTGCGCCAAGCTGGGCATCCCCTTTGCGGTGCTGCTGGGGGAGGACGAGATCAAGGAAAACAAGGTCTCGGTGAAGAATTTTGCAACCGGCGAACAGGTGACGGTCTCCGTGGAAGAGGCGGCGGCGCTGATCTCTGCGGAATTGGATGCGCGGAATCAGGGGACGGTCATTCAGGACAAGAACGGTTAATAGGACAGGCCCTCGGCCAGGAGTTTGACGGCCAGGCCGAAGCCGTAGTGGAACATTTCTTCGGTGTCTGCAATGTAGGCTTGATTTACGTTGGACATCAAGACACTGAACTTTTTCTCCAGCTCCGGAGATTGGGCTTTAAGGCAGCTGTAAAAAGGCTCCCAGGGTAGAGGGTAGCTTCGTGTGGATTGAGGGTCCAGACCGCCATAATAGAGTTTTTGTAAAATGGATTGCATAATATCAACTCCTAAGGTTTGTGATGTCTCTATTTTATCACGCTATTGCATGATAATCAATATATTTTCATGCTTTTGCATGAATTTATTGGTTTGCACAAAAAGAGGGGGCGTATTCTATGTATGTTACACAAGATATTGCCAACCGTATAAAATTACGTTTGAGAAGCCAACACATTAATATGAAAGAGATGTTATCTGACTTAGATATGGGTATCAATGCTATATCGGAGTTTGCAAAGGGAAAACAAATGTCCTGTATCACCCTTGCTCGTATTGCGGATTATTTGGGCTGTTCCGTTGACTACCTCTTGGGGCGGACGGATAATCCGGAGGTGAACCGGTAAGTACTGCGGGCGGGCGATTGGTAATCGCCCCTACGGGATTTGGGCGCGGTGCTTGATTTTGGTGTGTATATTATTTCAAATTATATAGGAGTGAAAACCATGGACAATCTTCAAAATTTCACCCGCACGGACTACTGCGGAAACTTCCGCATGGCCCATGTGGGCAAAACTGTCTCCGTCTGCGGCTGGGTCCAGCGGGTGCGGGACCTGGGCGGCCTGATGTTCATTGACCTCCGGGACCGGGCGGGCATTCTACAGCTGGCCTTTGACGACGCCACGGACCCGGCGGTATTTGAAAAAGCGGCGGGGTTCAAGAGCGAATACGTCGTTGCCGCCACGGGCACC
>CABSAB010000288.1 GCA_902475515.1 uncultured Eubacteriales bacterium
TGATCACCACGGGTTTCGCAAAATCCCGGCGCCATTGGCTACGCCTCTCTGGCGTCCGTGAAGGACAGTGTGCGGGCCGTCTCCGTGGACGGCGTCGCCCCCTCCGAGGATACCGTCAAGGACGGCAGCTATGTGATCCAGCGGCCCTTTGTGCTCGTCACCAAGAAGGATGCCCCCCTGCCGGATGCGGCCCAGAAGTTCTTTGACTTTGCCACCTCCCCCGAGGCGGCGGAATACATCTCCGGCGCCGGCGCTGTGGCGCCCAACTAAGCCCCGCCCCTGCACGAAAAGGAGCGTTCAAGCATGCGAACAAACAAGCAATTCGCAGAGACTCTGATCCATGGGATCTTCCTGCTGCTGGGATTGGTGACGGTGGGCTGTGTGCTGCTGATTACATTGTACCTGGTCCTGTCCGGGCTCCCGGCCATCCGGGAGATTGGACTTTGGAACTTCCTGCTGGGCAAAACCTGGGCCTCCACCGCGGCGGAGCCGTCCTTTGGGATTCTTCCCTTTCTCCTCACCAGCGTATACGGCACGGCCGGGGCCATTTTGCTGGGGGTGCCGGTGGGCTTTCTGACGGCGGTGTATCTGGCAAAGTCCGCGCCGCCCAAGGTAAAGGCCCTGGTGGAATCCGCGGTCAGCCTGCTGGCGGGGATTCCCTCCGTGGTCTACGGCCTTGTGGGCATGCTGGTGCTGGTGCCGGGGATTCGAACGCTGTTCCATGTGCCCGACGGCGCAAGTCTTCTGGCGGCGGTCCTGGTGCTTTCCGTCATGATCCTGCCCTCCATCATCAAGGTGTCCGTGACCGCTCTGGAGGTGGTCCCCCGGGAGTATGAGGACGCCTCCCTGGCCCTGGGTGCCACGCCCATGGAGACCTGGTTCCGGGTCTCCGTTCCCGCGGCCCGCAGCGGCATTGCGGCGGCGGTGGTCCTGGGGGTAGGCCGGGCCATCGGCGAGGCCATGGCGGTGATGATGGTATCGGGAAACGTCCCCAATCTGCCAAGCCTGTTCCAGAGCGTCCGGTTCCTGACCACCGCGGTGGCCAGCGAAATGTCCTATGCCGGCGGGCTCCAGCGGCAGGCGCTGTTTTCCATTGCGCTGGTGCTTTACCTGTTCATTTTGTTGATCAACACCGCGCTGAATTTCTTCCTCAAAGCCGGAAAGGAGGGCTGATATGCGCAATACGCCGACTTCTCACAAACGAAGCGCCTGTATGTACCTGCTCCGCCTGCTGATGCTCGTGTCCGTGGGGCTCACCTGCGGCCTGACGCTGTTTTTGATCGGCTATGTGCTCTTGAAAGGCCTTCCGAACGTCACCTGGCAGCTGCTTACCACGGAGCCCAGCTATCTTTCCGGAACCATCGGCGTTTTGCCGGACATCCTGAACACGGTCTATTTGATCGTGGCCACCGTGCTGCTGGTTCTCCCTCTGGGCACCGGGGCCGCCATTTATTTGACGGAATACGCAAAGAGCCGGAGGCTGGTGTCCCTCATCGAATATGCGGCGGAAATTCTCTCCGGCATTCCGTCCATTATCTACGGCTTGGCGGGGATGCTGTTCTGCCAATTCCTGAATATGCAGACCTCTCTGCTGGCAGGTGCGCTGACCCTGGTGATCATGAATCTGCCCACGGTCATGCGGACAGCCCAGGAAAGCCTGAAAACCGTCCCGCAAAGCTACCGGGAGGGGGCCTTCGGACTGGGCGCCGGCCGCTGGCGGGTCATTCGTACGGTGGTGCTGCCGGGCTGTGTGGACGGGATTCTCACGGGCTGTATCCTCTCCGTGGGACGCATCCTGGGAGAATCGGCGGCCCTGCTGTTCACCGCGGGCTTTGCCCACACCCTGAGCGGCTTTTTTGACGGGATGGGAAATGCGGGTGCAACGCTCACGGTGGCGCTGTATGTATACGCCAAAGAGCAGGGGGAGTTTGAAGCAGCCTTTGCCATTGCCGCCATTTTGATCATTCTGGCCTTGGCGGTCAACCTCATGGCCGCCCTGGTGGGCCGGTACTTTCGAAAAAGGAGGGCCTTATGAACAATATCATCACTGCAAAGGACCTGTGCTTGTGGTATGGCAGCAGTCAGGCGTTGGATCACATCAGCATAGATATCCCCCAGCAGCGCATCACCGCCTTGATCGGTCCCTCCGGCTGCGGGAAATCCACCTTTTTGAAAACCCTGAACCGCATGAATGACCTGATCCCCGGCGTGCGGATCACCGGAAAGGTGGCGTACGGCGGTACGGATATTTTTGATGCGTCGCTGGACGTCAATCACCTGCGCCGGGAGGTGGGCATGGTATTTCAAAAGCCAAATCCCTTTCCCATGAGCATTTACGACAATATCGCCTACGGCCCCCGGACCCACGGCATCAAGAACAGGGCCCGGCTGGACGATATCGTGGAGCGGTCCCTGCGCAGCGCCGCCATCTGGGAGGAAGTGAAGGACCGGCTGAAAAAGAACGCCCTGGGACTTTCCGGCGGGCAGCAGCAGCGGCTGTGTATCGCCCGGGCGCTGGCGGTGGAGCCCAAGGTCCTTTTGATGGATGAGCCCACCTCCGCCCTGGACCCGATCTCCACGGCAAAGGTAGAAGAGCTTGCGATGGAGCTGAAAAAGCACTATACTATTGTTATCGTCACCCACAATATGCAGCAGGCCGCCCGGATCTCCGACCAGACCGCCTTTTTCCTGCTGGGGCAGCTCATCGAATCGGATGAAACGGAAAAACTGTTTTCCATGCCCCGGGACAAGCGCACCGAGGATTACATCACAGGGAGGTTTGGTTGATATGAGAAGCCGGTTTGATGAACAGCTGGAACTGCTGCATAAGGAACTGATCACCATGGGGGCCTTGTGCGAGAACGCCATTGCCCTGTCTGCCAGGGCCGCCGCCGGGGGGGACCCCCTCCTGTGTGCGTCTGTGCCGGCCCTTTCTGAAAAAATAGACCAGAAGGAGCGGGAGATCGAATCCATGTGCCTGAAGCTGCTCATGCAGCAGCAGCCCGTGGCCACCGATCTGCGGGACATCTCCTCGGCACTGAAGATCATCACGGATATGGAGCGCATCGGCCACCAGTCCGCGGACATTGCGGAGATCGTCGGCATGGCCCATATCAAGGCCGCCGGGGACAGCCGGGACGTTCACGCCATGGCCGTAGCCGTCATCAAGATGGTCACGGACAGCATCGACGCCTTTGTGAAAAAAGACGCCGGGCTTGCCCAGTCGGTTGTTGACTACGACGATGTGGTCGATGGCCTGTTTGACAGGATCAGGCAGCAGCTCGCCGCGCGGCTTGGCGGCACGGAGGCCGGCGGAGAATATGCGGTG
>CABSAB010000289.1 GCA_902475515.1 uncultured Eubacteriales bacterium
CCGGATTCCCTCCAAACGCAGGGTCTCGATACACATATTATGCAAAGGAGCACGGCTTTGACGCGTTTACTTCCTCCCTGTTCGTCAGCCCCTACCAGCAGCATGATCTGATGCGGAAGGTGGCCGAGGATGCCGCCGCCCGCTTTGGGGTCAAGTTTCTCTACCGGGACTTCCGCCCCTACTTTAAGGAGGGCCAGGACCGGGCCCGGGCGCTGGGATTTTATATGCAGAAATACTGCGGCTGCGTCTTTTCCGAGGAGGAGCGGTATCTCAAGGCCAGCAAGATCCTCCGGTAGCTGCTCCATATTGCCACAGGACGGGAAAATCGAACAGTGCCTTTTCCCGGATTGTGTGCTACAATGGGTCTATCAACCTTTAGGAGGCATAATACTATGAAAGACGCAATGATCGTCATTGCCAAGTTTAATCAGCTGCAAAACCAGAAGCTCTTTGCCCTGCTGGACGGCCTCACGGACCAGCAGCGGAAGGCCGATGTCAAAACCGGCTATTCCTTTGGCTCTATCCATGGTGCCCTGGACCGCGTGGCGGGGACTCTGGGCATGAGCCTGAATATGCTGAAAGACGACGGTCCCGGTATGGGTGGTCCCGGAGGACCCGGCGGCCCTGGTGGTTCTGGTGGCCCCGGCGGTCCCGGAGGACCCGGCGGCCCTGGTGGTCCGGGTGGACCCGGAGGCCCGGGAGGTCCCGGCGGTGCGCCCGCAGAACCCAAATATGACATTGAGGACTACGAGACCCTCAAGAAAAAGATCACCGAGACCGACGCCGCTTATGTGGCCGGTTTTGAAGCCATCAGCGAGGAGAAGTGCATTGCCGGGCCCGGCGTCCCCCTCTATGACATGGTCATGAAGGGAATGTTCATCGCAAACTTTGTCCGCGGCGTTGTCTGCCAAGCCCTCAAGGCCGAATACGGCATCGACAGCGACCTGATCTCCGGCGCTCTGCTCTCCTGAGGCAGGCCATTACCATCACATAATAGGGGGATTCCAACTATGATCGATGCGCTGAGTCAGGGCACCCTGCAGCGGCTGCCCCAATATCTGATCATGCTCAAGACCGAGCAGAACGAGGGCCGCACCGCCGTCACTGCCGACGAGATCAGCACCGTGGTGCGGGTCAGTCCCAGTCAGGTCCGCCACGATCTCACCGCCTGCGGCATGAACCGTGCCCCCGGCGAAAGCTATCCCGTGGGGGAGCTGATGGATCTCATTGAGCACGCGCTGGGCTATGACGACATCTCCAACGCCGTCATTGTGGGTGCTGGGCAGCTTGGCCGTGCACTCTTAAGCTATCAGAATTATTCCGACTACGGCGTGGACGTTATTGCCGCTTTTGACGCGGACGAGTCCCTGGTGGGCCGGGAGGTGGGCGGTCGTCCGGTGCTGTCTGTCAAGCGCATGAGCAGCCTGTGCCGCCGGATGAAGGTACATATCGGCATTATCACCGTCCCCGCCCCCTATGCCCAGGAGGCCTGCGACCGGCTCCTGGAGGGCGGCATCCAGGCCATCTGGAACTTCGCCCCGGTGCATCTGAAGGTGCCCGACAATGTGGTGGTCAAAAACGAGATCATCGCTGTATCCCTGGGCGAGCTTTCCCGGCAGCTTCAGGAGAAGCGGCAAAACAGCTGAATCGAAGGACAAAGCAGGCAGGTGCATCGCACCTGCCTGCGTTTACGCTATCATTCCATCGCTGCCAGCAAGGATTGCATATCTTTCAAGATCAATCCCTGCATGGTATCCTTATACCGGAAGCAATTAATTTTCAATATATGCTCTCGAATGGCTCCATGCAGTTCCTTTTTATACGGCAGTACATCATGCAACGCTGCAAGTGCCTGCCGCACCACTGTGGGTTTTTCATCCTCGAGAATCGCCAGCACCGCATCCAGATGTTCATCTATCCTATGTTCCACATCCCATCGTGCCTGCTTGCACAGCAGACGGAACCCACGCACACGAATCTCATATTTTTCACTGCCAATCATCTCAAGAAACAGTCCAATATACGGATAGAGCACATTGGACTGCTCCGAACACCGCTCCAGTTCCACAAGTGCGGCATAATTCTCCTTTGTAGCCTTGCCATACAGTTTTGCCATCATGATTTCTATGTCCATGCTTTCCTCCTTCCGCGCTGTTTAGAATGCTCACGCCCGTCCGCTGACACATGCTTCCCGGTGCCAGCCCACCGCGTCACAGATCATCTCCACCGTTTCCTCCAGACCCATATCCTGGGCGATGGTCTGCTCCGGAATCAGTTCAATATAGTCCTTTTCCTTCCACCAGCCCCGCATATGCTCCTCGCCAAACTCATGGCAGTTGGGCTTGGTCTGATGCCGCCGCAGGGTCTCCTCAAAGGGCAGATCATAGTAATAGGCGTAGATGTTGTCCCCAAACAACTCCTTTGCCACTTCAAACAGCGGCGCATACCATTCTGCATTCAAGATTCCCTCCAGAATGACCACGGGGCTGCGCTCTGCACCGTAGCGAAGCAGCGCCTGCAAGAGCTCCAGGGCCGGGGTATCCTTCCCATCCCGCACCCACAGGATTTCCCTGCGCACCACATCCTGGGACAGGCGCACGGTGCCCAGTCCGAATTTCTCCTGGAGTGCCTTTGCCACTGTGGTCTTCCCGCTGCCGGAGTTTCCCCGGATGATGATCAGCTTTCCCGCCACTGCCGCTTCCTCCCTTTCCGTTTTCTGCGGCAGTATTGTACCATATCCCCATTTTTATTGCAAACCCGGCAATAATATAGTAGAATAATACGGAATGAACCAACGAACCGGAGGAATACCCATGGAACCAGAACTTTTTTCTCAGGCCGGTATGGAGCGCTCCTGCCGCGCCTTTACCGAAATGCTGTGCGCCGAATCCGGGCAGGACGGCCCCTCTTACAGCTGCGCCATCCAGCCCCACTTTGAATCCTGCGATTTTGAAAAGAAGACCCTGCTCGTCAGCGTTATGGTGGAGCCGTTCATGCGGAATACCAACCATGTCATGCACGGCGGCGCTGTGGCCACCGCCATGGACACCATCATGGGCAGCCTCACCTACTATATGTGCGGCGAGCATTTGACCCCCACCATCACCATGAACGTCTCCTATGAACGCCCCATTCCCCTTGGAAAGCGCCTGATGGTGGAGACCACCTGCCTCTCCTGCGGCCGCACCATGGCCTATGCCACCGCCCGGGCCTTCCTGGAGGACACGCCGGAAAAAACCGTGGCCAGCGCATCAGGGACCTATTACACAGCACACTGACCATATGAAATACCCGCCGAGTGCCTGCAT
>CABSAB010000290.1 GCA_902475515.1 uncultured Eubacteriales bacterium
CCGTCGTACCCTGGAAAATCGAACATACGGATGAAGTTTACATAAAACGGAGAACAAGTCATGGACACAAATACCGTAAGACTGCTGGACCTGTTCCGGGCCTACAGTCCGGATGAAAAGATTAAGGCACTGCTGGACGATGTAAAGATCTTTGACGCGGAGATCGACATGAATCGCCGCAGCGCCGCTGTGACGGTCCGGCTGGAGCAGTATCTCCCGCTGGAGACCCTTCGGAAAATTGAACAGGGAATTGCCAGGGCCTATTCCATTTCGGATATGGCCCTGAAGCCCGTGTATGACCCGGCGCTGCTGGCGCAGTTTCCAGGAAAGGACCTGGCCTATTATTTTTCGGAGCTGTATGCCCCCAGCATGTCGATCCTGGCGGGCTGCACCTGCACCCTGACCGGGGATACGCTTACCGTTCGGCTCAAGGCCAACGGCAAGGACCGGCTCAGTCCCTATCTCGCCCGGGGGGAGAACTGGCTGCGGGAGATGTTTGGGAGGCCCGTGACGCTGGAGGTGGTCTCCGGCGGCATGGATGACGCCAAGGAGCTGTTTGCCGCTACGGAGAAGATCCGCCAGGCGGCGATGGAGAAGAACCCTGTGGCCCTGCCGCCCGAAAAGGAAAAGCGCAAGGTCGCCGCGGCGCCCTCCAAGCTGATTTACGGCAAGAGCCTCAAGGGGGAGAGCGTCCCCATGTCCACTGTGGAGCTGGATTCCGGCCGTGTGACGGTGGAGGGCAAGGTCATTGCCATCAACCATAAGGAGCTCACCAAAAGTAAGGCCTGGGTCATCAACTTTGATATCACCGACTACACCGGCTCTGTCCGGGTGAACCAGTACATGGAAAACGCCAAGGCCGCCCCTATCCTGGAGAAGCTTTCCACAGGCATGTGGGTCAAGGTCCAGGGCAAGGTCAGCTTCAGCCGCTTTGAAAATGACATGGTCATCATGCCCGACGCCATTGAGGCAGGGGAGGCCCCCAAGCGGCAGGATACCGCCCCGGAAAAGCGGGTGGAGCTCCACCTGCACACTAAGATGTCCGCAATGGACGCCCTCACCGATACCAAGGAGGCCGTCTCCCAGGCCATCGCCTGGGGCCACCGGGCCATCGGCATCACAGATCACGGCGTGGCCCAGGCATATCCTGATGCCATGAATGCCGCCAAGGGGAAGATCAAGATCCTCTACGGCTGCGAGGGCTATTTTGTCAATGATGTGGATGACCGCATTGCCGTCAAGGGCGCCGATGACGGCGGCTTTGACCGGGAGTATGTGGTCTTCGACCTGGAGACCACGGGCCTGAGCTTTGAGCAGGACGTGATCACCGAGATCGGCGCCGCCATCTACAAGAACGGAAAAATGGAGCAGAAATTCCAGACCTTTGTGGACCCGGAACGGAAGCTGCCCCAGAAGATCGTGGAGCTTACGGGCATCACCGACGCCATGCTGGAGGGCGCGCCCAAGGAGCGGGAGGCCGTCCAGGCGTTTCTGGAGTTCTGCGGGGACCGCCCCCTGGCGGCCCACAACGCCGACTTTGACGTGAGCTTTGTAAAAGCTGCCTGCGAGCGGCTGGACATCCCCTTTGCCCCCACATATCTGGACACCCTGGTCATGGCCCAGGGGTTGCTGCCGGAGCTGGGGAAATACAAGCTGAATATCGTAGCGGACGCCCTGGGCCTTCCGGACTTCAACCATCACCGGGCCGTGGACGACGCCATGACCGTGGGCTATATGCTGGAGCGTTTTTTTGCCATGCTGGAGGAGCAGGGCATCACCCGCATTTCGGAGATCAACGAAGCCATGCGGCAGCGGAAAGCCGGAAACCGCATCGCATCCCTCCAGGCCCGCCATATCATTCTGTACGCCAAGAATAACACGGGCCTTCGGAACCTCTACCGGCTGATTTCCTACGGCCATATCAAGTACTATAAGCGTGTGCCCCGCATTCCCAAGAGCGAGCTTATGCAGTGGCGGGAGGGCCTGATCGTGGGCTCGGCCTGCGAGGCGGGCGAGCTGTTCCAGGCGGTGGTGGAGGGCCGCGGCTGGGACGAGCTCCGGCGCATCGCTTCCTTCTATGATTTTCTGGAGATCCAGCCCATCTGCAACAACCGCTTCATGATCGCCTCCGGCAAGGCCAGGGACGATGAGGAGCTGAAGGATTTCAACCGGACCATCGTCCGTTTGGGGGAGGAGCTGAACATTCCCGTGGTGGCCACAGGCGACGTGCATTTTCTCAACCCCGAGGATGAGATCTTCCGTCATATCCTCCTGGCCTCCCGGAAGTTTGACGACGCGGACAAGGACCTGCCCATCTATTTCAAGACCACTGATGAGATGCTGGAGGAGTTTTCCTACCTGGGCGCCGAGAAGTGCTATGAGGTGGTGGTGGAAAATCCCAACCGCATTGCCGATATGTGCGACACCATTCGCCCGGTGCCCCACAACCTGTTTCCGCCTGCCATCGAGAACTCGGCGGAAAAGCTCAAGGAGCTGGTCTACGGGAAAATGGAGGAGCTGTATGGAAAGAATCCTCCGGCGCTGATCACAGAGCGCATCCAGACGGAGTTGGATGCCATCTTGGGCCGGCACTACGATGTGATCTATATGTCCGCCCAGATGCTGGTGGCAAACTCCCTGGAGCACGGCTACCTGGTGGGTTCCCGAGGGTCTGTGGGTTCGTCCCTGGTGGCGTTTATGTCCGGCATCACCGAGGTGAACTCCCTGCCCGCCCATTACCGCTGCCCCAAGTGCAAGCACACGGACTTTGCCGCCGGGGAGGGCTACGGCTGCGGGGCGGATATGCCCGATGGGGTCTGCCCGGTTTGCGGGGAGAAGTATGTCAAGGACGGCTTTGACATCCCCTTTGAAACCTTCCTGGGCTTCGGCGGCGACAAGGTGCCGGATATCGACCTGAACTTCTCCGGCGAATATCAGGCCAAGGCCCATGCCTATTGTATCGAGATGTTCGGCGCGGAGCACGTGTTCCGGGCGGGCACCATCGGCACCGTGGCGGAAAAGACCGCCTACGGCTACGCCATGAAATATCTCCAGGAGCGGGGACAAAGTGTCTCCAAGGCCGAGGAGAACCGCCTGGCTCTGGGCTGTACCGGCGTCAAGCGCACCACCGGCCAGCATCCCGGTGGCCTGGTGGTCATTCCCGGCGATAAGGAAATTTACGACTTCTGCCCGGTCCAGCACCCGGCGGACGATCCCAATACGGATATCATCACCACCCATTTTGAATACCACTGTATGGAGGAAAACCTCCTGAAGCTGGACATGCTGGGCCACGATGACCCCACCA
>CABSAB010000291.1 GCA_902475515.1 uncultured Eubacteriales bacterium
GCCATTGACCGCATGGATATCCGAAGCGCCTCGCTTGACGCCAAAGGTCCCCACCAGCTTCAAAAGCATTCCAATCACGGGAATCTTCAGCAGCGACTCCTTTGCCATAGCACAAATGGGACGTTTTTTTCCCAGCGCAAAGGCCAGGAAAAACGGATCAATGGCCGACGAGTGGTTTCCGCACACCAGCGCCCCACCCTCGGGAATATTTTCCCGGCCGATAAATTTCATGGGATAATACAGCCCAACAAAGGGCCGCACAATGGAATAAAGCAGCTTATACCAAGATTTTGTTGTCATAGGCCCAGCCGCTCCCGTATCAAAGTTACAACCGTCTGAATGGCTTCCTCCAAGTCAAGCTCCGTGGTATCCAAAAGTACAGCATCTTTCGCCTGCTTCAAAGGGGCGATTTTTCGGTGCATATCCTCATAGTCCCGCTTTTTCTGATCCTCCAGGACCTCCTCATAGACGGCTTTCTGCCCCTTTTGAAGATATTCCTCATAGCGCCGTCGGGCGCGGACTTCTGCAGAAGCGGTCAGGTAGATTTTCAAGCTGGCGTTTGGAAGTACCACAGTGCCGATATCCCGGCCATCCATAATGATGCTGTGTGTTTTTGCAAGGTCCCGCTGGAGATCCAGCAGGAAAGTCCGTACAGCAGGCTGGGTGGCAACCTTCGCCGCGCAGGCTCCGATCTCCGGGGTGCGGATCTCTCCGGTCACATCCTTGCCGTTCAGAATCATATGCTGGCCATCCTCCAGGAATTTGATCTCAATATTCGCATCGTCCAGCAGCGCCGGCACATGATCCGTATCCTTGGGACCGATCCCCAGCATGGTGATATGCCACGCCACCGTCCGATAGATGGCGCCGGGGACAATACTGTGCTATAATCATTGGGCGATACACAAACCCAAGCGCCTTGGCCGCCGCCTTAGCAATGGTGCTCTTTCCGGCTCCGGCCGGGCCGTCTATGGCCACAGAGAACAGCTTGTCCATATATTTCTCCCGCTTTCTGAAACAAAATTTGGGCGGATATCCATCCGCCCAATGATTATAGCACAGTATTGTCCAAATTTCCACAGGAACTTCCCGCCGCAAAGGCCGTTGACCATGCAATTTGGAGATTGAAGCCGCCCGTATAAGCGTCGCAATCCAGGATCTCTCCCGCAAAATACAGCCCCGGCAACAGCTTGGACTGCATAGTGGTTGGATTGACCTCGCTGAGCTTCACTCCGCCATGGGTGACGATCGCCTCCTCCACCGGACGCTTTCCGGCAATGGAAAACCGCAGATGCTTCATCTGGTGCAATATCTCCCGCCGCTGCTCCCGGGTAATATCATGGACGGACGTCGACTTGTCAATCTGGCACCGCGTTAAAATCTCATGCACCAGCTGTGCCGGCAGCACACCACGCAGTCCCTCAGAAATCGGTGCATTAACACGCTCCCCAAAATCCCGCAGCAATCTTGCGTCAAGTTTCCCCTCATCCAGGGCCGGTTTCAGATCCAGTTCCACAGAATACGGACCGTTTTTTTCATCCATATGCGTACTACAGGAGAGCACTGTGGGGCCGGATAGGCCGTAATTCATAAATAGAAGCTCCCCAAAATCTTGATAAACCGGCTTCTTTTTGCCGCCATACAAACGCACACCAGTATTCCGAAGGCTCAGCCCCGCAAGGCCCGTACACTCTCCCTGCACCTCCAAGGGTACCAGGGAACCTGAAATATCTGTGACCGTATGCCCTGCCTGCCGGGCCAGCGCATAGCCATCCCCCGTAGAGCCGGTACCGGGATAGCTGCTTCCGCCTGTTGAAAGGATTACCTGCCGGGAACGATAGCTTCCCTTCCGGCCCTTTACGCCTGTCAGTTGGCCATCCTCAACCCAAAGCTGCTCCACTGTGTCCTGACACACTTCCACACCCAAAGCCCGAAGCCATGCCGCAAGCGCGTCCACCACATCTCCGGCCCGGTCTGAAACAGGAAATACCCGGTTTCCGCGCTCTGTTTTCAGCGGAACACCGATCCCCTCAAAAAAATCTCGGACCTCCCGCGGAGAAAATCCCCAGACACTGCTGGAAAGAAACCGACTTCCTGTAGGGACATTCTCCAGCACCTCCGCAGGCGTGCAATCATTGGTAACATTGCAGCGTCCCTTTCCGGTGATGCGAAGCTTTTTCCCCAGTTCCCGGTTCTTTTCCAGCAAAAGCACCCGGTCAAGGGATTTGGCGGCAACCCCAGCCGAGAACATCCCAGCTGCGCCGCCGCCAATCACGATCAGGTCGTACTCAAACCCCGTCGTCCACTTTTTCATACACACCATATTCGTCCCAGATGTCCTCCAGATTGGAGAATGTTCTGGATATCTCTTCTTCTTTCTTATAGCTGCACGCTACGATCAGCGCATTCACAACACTCAAGGGCGCCACCAGAGAGTCCACCAGCGACACCATATCGCTCATAGCAATGAGGGTATGTGTCGCATTTCTGGCAATGGGCGCAGAGAGGGAATCTGTCAGCGCAATGACGGTGGCACCTCTGTCGTATGCAAATTTCATGGCCTTCACCGTCCGGCTGGAATACCGCGGAAAGCTGATGCCGATAACCACATCCTCCGGAGAAATGCGCACCATTTGTTCAAACATCTCTGCGTTAGAGGACGTGTGGATATGCTTGACGTTATCAAACATCAGGTTAAAGTAAAAGCTCAAAAAGCTTGCAATGGAGGCCGAACTCCGAACACCGAGAATATAGATGGTTTTCGCTTCCAGGATGCTGTCTACTGCCGCCTGAAACGCCACCTTGTCCACATCCTCCAGGGTCGTGCGGATCTTATCGATATCAGACTGGAGGACCATGGACAAAATCTCCTGATTTCCAAAGCGGTCATTTGCCACTTCGATCCGCTGGACGGAGGTCAGCTTGTTGCGGATCATCTCCTGCAGCGCCTTCTGCATAGCGGGATAACCGTCATACCCCAACTCCACCGCAAAACGAACCACAGAATATTGAAATCTTGCAAAAAAGAACTTGCAAAATCCCTCCCAGATGTTGTATGATTATATCTATGTGAAAAAGAAAGTTTTTCGGAATACACATGGAGGCGGAAACATGACAAATGATATCCTGAGCCTGATCCAAAACGGGATGAGCAGGTTCTCCAAGGGACAGAAGCTGATTGCGAATTTTATTGTAAATTCCTACGATAAAGCCGCATTTATGACAGCCAGTAAGCTGGGCAAAACTGTGAATGTGAGTGAATCCACTGTGGTTCGTTTTGCGGTGGAGTTGGGGTATG
>CABSAB010000292.1 GCA_902475515.1 uncultured Eubacteriales bacterium
GCCCGCCGACAGGTAGATCACCTGCCGTTCCTTATTGATCAGCGCCGCGGCGTCCACCGTATTATCCAGCATGGTGTTCACAATGGGCATCGCCGCCGCCAGGTCCTTTTTTGAAAGTGTCACAACATGTTCCATGTTCCCTGCACCTCTTGATCCAGCTATAAAACAAGTGCCTCTGTTATACCACAACTCCGGATCGTTTGCAACTCCCCCACCGGCAGACAGCCGGCGGGGGAGTCACTATATAGGAAGGAGTTGAAAAAGCAAGTTACAGGGTCATCGCAATGTCAAAGGCACTGCGCACCGCCTGCTGGACGGTGCCTACGGCCTTGCAGTCGCCGATCAGGGTGAAGGGCACTCCCGGGAGGATCAAATCCTCCGCCGCCTGGGTCCGGGGCTTGAAGCCTGCGCACAGCACCACACTGTCGGCTGCCAGGGTCCATTCGCTTCCGTCCTGATCCAGATAGGTGACGGCATGTTCGTTGATGCCCGTGCAGCGGCCGTTTGTGATGCAGCAGAGATTTTCCCGCTCGTTCATCTCAATATCCATAGCCCATTTGTAGGTGAACCAGGCATCGGGGGCGATCTTATCCTGCATCTCCAAAATGGTCACATTTTTTCCTTCCTGCGCCAGGTAGATTCCCGTTTCCGCGCCCACCTGGCCGCCGCCGATGATAACCACGTTCTGACCCAGCCGATCCTCGTTTCCAAAGACCTCCGGCGCCTTGACAGCGCGCTCCACGCCGGGAATTGGAATCACCAGCGGCTCTGCACCCACCGCCAGGATCACATGGTCGGGCGCCTCCGCCCGAAGCAGTTCCGGTGTCGCTTTGGTCCCAAGCTTTACTGTGAGGTTCCGTTTTTCCACCTGGGTAATCAGATAGTTCTTGAACCGCCCCAGATCCCGCTTGAACTCCGCGTAGTCCGCAAAATTCAGCTGTCCGCCCAGATGGTCCCGGACCTCAAACAGCGTGACCCGGTGGCCCCGGTCACAGAGGTAGATGGCCGCCTGCATGCCCGCCGGGCCGCCGCCCACAATGGCGATCTTCCTGCCGCCCTGGGTGGGCAGGATGTACTTGTCCAGCTTGTCCTCGATCCCGATGGTGGGATTGACCGAGCAGACAAAATGATCATAATAGCAGGCCCCGTCATGGCATTTAAAGCATTTCACACAGGGCCGCACATCCTCTCCCCTCCCGGCATAAGCCTTTTTTGCCAGGTCCGGGTCCGCAATAACGCCCCGGGCAATGGATACAAAGTCCGCCTTTCCGGATGCAATGATCTCCTCGGCCTGCTCCAGATTCTGAATGGCGCCGATGGCCACCACGGGGATATTCACCCCGGACCTCTTGATGGCCTCGGCATATTGCACATTGGGCGTGTCCGGCAGAAAGCCGGAGGGATGGGTGGTGGTGAAATAGCGGGCATTGTTCATGCCGCAGGAGCAGTGCAGCAGGTCCACACGCCCCTCCAGCAGCTTCACAAACTCTACGCTCTCCTCCACGGTGATGCCCTCCGGGTCTACCTCGGAGACAGAGAACCGCAGCTCAATAAGGAAATTCTTCCCGCAGCGCTTCTTGATCTCGTCAATGATCATCAGAGGATACCGGGCGCGGTTTTCCAGGCTTCCACCGAACTCGTCCGTCCGGTGGTTATAGCGCTTCGACAGGAACTGTCCCCACTCACCTCCGTGGCCGATATGGAACATACACATGTCAAAGCCCGCTTTTTTCACGATCTCCGCGGCATCGCCGAACATCTGGACCTTTTTCTCGATGATCTCCCGGGGCATCTCCACGCTGTCCCGGCCAAACTTCTTGAGGCCCAGCCCCACAGCGTAATACTGGTCGTAGCGGTACTGGTCGGAAAGCTGCATAGAAGCCACAGCGCCGAAATGATGCACCCGTGCCGCCAACTCGCAGAGGCTGCGGAGTCCCTCTGTGGTATAGGGGTTTATATGGAGGTGGTTTCCATCGGACTGCATGTCAGGATTCACCTGAACCCCGGTACAGGTGACCATAGCCGCCCCGCCCCTGGCCCGGTTTCCGAAGTGGGTGATCACCGTCTCCTGAAAGGACAGCTCCCCGTGCTGCAGGGCATGGACCCCCGTGGGGGCTGTGAAAATACGGTTTTTAAAGCGGACATTCCCCACCTTCTTGGGGGACAGGAGATTTGGATACGGATTCATCGGTAGCCCTCCTTAATACGCCACATAGTTGGGCTTACCGCTCTGATACTGCTTCACCAGCGCATCCCAATCCTTGGGCAGTTCGATCCTGGCGCAGCTGGGGCCGCCGTGGTCGCCGCCGCCGCCCAGCACCGTCACCATGCAGCCCGCCTGGCCACCGGCCACCGTCAGGAACATATGCTCGCTGCTCCAAAAGGTCCGGGTGGACGCCTCCATGTCCAGGGGCAGGTCCACGGTCTTGGGAGGATGGTTGTTCTGCACCAGCCAGGCAAGGTCCACTTCCTTGGCGGGCTTTCTGGCATACTCCACGATGTAGTCCAGAATCCGCTGCTTGGTCCATCCCGCATCCGCCATCATTTTGGCGCACTTGGGGGTGAGAATCACCGCCAGGCCCGGGTCCCAGCCGTAGGGGTCCATCCTGCACAGGGCCTTCAGCACTGCGGGCACCGTGGTGCAAGTAGACACCCGGTGCTCCTGGGGCCAGAACATGGTCACACAGGAATCCTCCCGCGCATAGCCGAAGTCCATATGCAGCGGCTCCCAGGGGTTATTCTGCCGATTATCACCCATGGCGAAGCCCTGGCGGAACTCGTGCCCCATCTCGGAAAGGTCCTCGATGCCCGGCCGCACGCCGCCGATGTTCATCATGATATAGCCAAAAGCCCGGGCAATGGTGGAATTGGCCCGGAAGGCCGGAGTCAGGGCATGGTCGGCGGTATTGAAGCCGATATCCTCGCAGATCTTTCCGCTGAGGGTCAGCACCGGTCCCCAGGTGGACTGGCTGCAGCACCAGCCCTCCAGATAGATCTTCGGGTCCATGACCCCCCGGATGGCGGCAATGAGCACCGGCAGATAGGTGGGCAGGCACCCGGCCATGACCGCGTTGACGGCGATCTTCTCCACCGTGGCAAGGCCCATCATAGGCGGGATCTTGGCCACCACATAGTCGGCAGGGTAGTCCGTGCCCCGCATCATCTCGTCCACCGCCTCCCGGGTGGGCATGGCGATGGGGGTACCGTTGGTCCAGCCGTTTTCATAGAACAGGTCATTGAGCTCCCCGGCCGTACCGGAGAACGTCTTGGTGGCGCAGACGGAGAAAAAC
>CABSAB010000293.1 GCA_902475515.1 uncultured Eubacteriales bacterium
CAGGGGTCCCAAAACGGACGGCAAAACTGCGGCCACGCCAATTGATGGCGTGGCCGCAGTTCTTATCTGATAAAACATCTGCTATCTTGTGAGAACATGGTCATAGATCCACCGGATATCTTCCATGGACTTTTCCATATTCATGCGTCCGTTTCCAACCGGGTAGAAAACCGGAAAGCATGGATACGGCTTCCCATTGATCTCTTTTTCAAACTGCCTTTTTCGGCACTGCGAAACCGATATGCTTTGTCCCAGGAAAACGCTGCTGACCTGATTGCCAAAGAGCACAATGACCTTCGGCGCAACCAATTCGATCTCCGCCTCCAAAAGCGGCAGATATTCAACGTACACTTTGTTGGAAATCAACGCCGCATCTGCCTGTGTGCATTTCCCGAGATTCGTCAGGTAGAGCTTGTTCCGGGCAATTTCTTTGTATACCTGGTCCGCAAATTCCGGGGTCCAGTCATTGGGCCGCTTTGCTTTGATCTCCCGATGCAGCGCTACGTCAAACTTACCGATCGCAGTAAACAGGTCCCAAATATTCTTTGTCCCCACCCAGGGTGCGCGCAGTCCGGTCCAGCCGGGCTGCGACGCAATATTTCTTCCGGTCGGGTTCATAAACACAAAGCAAATATCCGGTGTTTCGGTGCAGCCGCCGTAAAAGATGGACTTTAATTCGGGGTCACCATACTGCAGCTGCATTTCGTCATATTTGGCATTTAAGTCTTGGAATGTCATAGCTGCCTCCCCAACACATACAAATATGACAAATTATACACTGTTTTTTCTTTTAACGCAACCAATGCGTCAATACAGCCCCGCCTGGACCAGGCGGGGCTGTATGAAACCGCAGTGTCAAAGCAGCTTACAAGATAACTCCTTATGCCAACCGGCCAAAGTACCGCTCGCCGGCGGACGCATAGGCGGCGATCACGTCATCGATGCCCATGGATTCAACGGTCTCCACAAAGCCGTCCCAACCGGCGTCAATATCGGCCTCGCCGATGAGGAATTTGCCGATCTGCTCACCCACATAGGTGGAAATGTCGGTGTAATACTGCTGCACCGTGGCGATCTCCTCAGTATCCAGGGTAAACAGGTTCGTGAAGGAACTCTTGTTGACCTCCCGCTTGCCGTTCCAGGCGTTCAGGGCCGCCTGCTGGTTCTCGTCGTAGGCCCGGCGCAGGGGTTCGCCGTTGGAGGCGTACATATTGATGTTGATGGTATAGGTGTTAAGGGCATTGTCCGTGGACAGGCCATCGGGGTTGTTGGAGATCAGCTCGGAGTAGTCCGGCTTGCCGTTTTCGTCATAGACAAGGCCCTCGCCCTCCAGGCCGTACTGGCACAGCAGGCTCCCCTCCTCGGAGAAGTGGTAATCCAGCCACTGCAATGCCAGCTCCGGGTCCTCGCAGCCGGTGGTGATCATGAGATTGATAGAGATGGCGGTGATATCACCGAAGCCCACCGTCTGGCCGGGCTCCACCAGGGGCTCTGTGACGCCCTGGAGGCGATAGTCCGGATCGTTCACCTGTCCGGCCGCCTCCCACATGCTCATGAACTGGCAGTCCTGCCAGAACACGCCGTAGGAGCCGGTGGTGATGGCGGAGGAATCCAGCATATCCGAGTTCAGAAGATCCCGGGTGATGAGGCCTTCCTGATACCATTTTGCCATCAGGGAGAGGTACTCCCGGTAGGTATCGGTGATAAAGCTGTAAACCAGTTCGTCGTTTTCATCGTAGTAGAAGCTGTTTGCCGAGGACTCCGCCGCCGGGCCCGCATAGCCGCCCATGGCCGCCAGGAAGGGACTGCCGGAGATGGACGTATCGAACCGCAGGGGCATGGGATACTCGCACAGGCCCTCGTTTTTGATGGCGGTGAGATAGTCATAGTAATCGTCGATGGTCACAAGTCCTTCGGGGGTCATGCCCACCTTTTCCACCCAGTCAGCCCGGACGATGGCGCCGGTGGTGGTGAAGGAATTGTAGCGGTAGCCCGCCAGACCGCCCACCTGGCCGTCGTCGTCCACGGTGGCCAGATACAGGGCCGGATCGGCCTCCATCAGGGCGCTGTAAGAGGGCGCGTATTCCTCCAGCATATCCGCAAGGTCAATGGCGATGTCATTTTCAATGAGGTAGGACACGGAATAGGAGCCGGTGACCGCATAGTTGATGATATCCGGGAAGTCGCCGGAGGCAAACATCAGGTTGATGGATTCCGACTGGGCCGGGGGCGCCACCTCGATATACTCGATGGAAACGCCGGTGCGCTTTTCCAGCTCCTGGGCCGCTGTGGAATCCGCCCAGCCGGAGATGGTGGCGTCCATGGCGGGAGAACCGGTCCAGAAGCTCAGGCTTGCATTGTCCTCGGAGAGGGGCAGGGACACGCTAGGCCGGCCCGCGATCAGCTCTTCAATGTTGCCGGGGGTGATGTATTTGCTGATGCCGTCCGCCTGGGGCTCTTCCAGGGCAGACGCAGGCTCCGCCGCAGACGGCTCCTGGATGTCCGCCGGTGATGTCTGCTCCGGGGCCGCGGTCTCCGCCGGTTCAGCGGCGGAGGTGGCCGGGGATTCGGAAGAGGCCGCCGGTGTGCCGCAGCCGGCCATCAGCGTAAGCAGCATGGCCATGGCAAGCACCAGGGCCCACAGCTTGGTTTTCATGGGGATTCCTCCTTATGAATTCGTTTGAGTTCATCATAACATGATTTGCCGGGGTAGGAAATCATCAAATTCGTCCACACAAATCCGTCATTTTTTGATACCGTCCTTGCCTGGATTTTGACCGGGCTTGACTTTTTTGCCATCATCACAAATAATAGGAGTATCTGAGATAAGGAGGCGCTTGTATGCGGCACACCGATCTGACCCAGTGGGCGGACGCCGGGCTTGCCCCCAGCCCTGAGGCCATGCGGGATCACCTGCTCATCGGTCTTTTGCAGGAGGGCGCGCCCATCCCCCCGGATTATCCCCAGCGGCTGGAATCCGGCGGCATCCACTTCCAGGGGACCTGGTTTGGGCTCATCGAGCTTCAGGTGGTGGCCGTGGACGCCTACGCCTATGTGCAGGGCCTGGGGCATACGGCCTACTCCGAGGCCCAGCTGGTGGTGAATATCTCCGAGCTTTTGAAGGAGAACTTATCCGGGCAGCCGGATGTATTTCTGTTTAAGGTGCAAAGCGAGATCATGTGCATTCTCTGCGGCGCGGACCGGCAGGCCGTTGCCGCCCGGCTGATGGATACGGCACAGCGGCTGCTCCCTGGGCCAGCACCTCCTGCTCC
>CABSAB010000294.1 GCA_902475515.1 uncultured Eubacteriales bacterium
ACGCGTCCTTCAAGATGGTGGCCCCCGCCGCAGGGCTTCCGCCATCACAAACAGCCGCTGATCATCGATGAGCTCCAGCCGGCTGTGGATCTCCTCGTTAGAGAGGTCCTTGAGAGAATCCAGCTGCAAGGAATTCACATGCTGCTCCAGGGACCGCACCGCTTTCATCAGCGCTCCCTCGAAGCTGTTGTCGATGGCCATGACCTCGCCGGTGGCCTTCATCTGGGTACCCAACTTCCGGCTGGCGCTGACAAACTTGTCAAAGGGCCATTTAGGAATCTTCACCACACAGTAGTCGAGAGCCGGCTCAAAACAGGCACAGGTCTTGCCGGTGATGCTGTTCTTGATCTCGTCCAGGGTATAGCCCAGGGCGATCTTGGCCGCCACCTTTGCGATGGGATAGCCCGTGGCCTTGGAGGCCAGCGCCGAAGACCGGCTCACACGGGGATTCACCTCGATGACCGCGTATTCAAAGCTGTCCGGCTTCAGGGCAAACTGCACATTGCATCCGCCCTCGATCTCCAGGGCCGAGATGATGTCCAGCGCCGCCGTCCGCAGCATCTGATATTCCTTGTCCGCCAATGTCTGGGAGGGCGCCACCACGATGGAATCGCCCGTATGCACGCCCACCGGGTCAATGTTCTCCATGTTACACACAGTGATGACGTTCCCGGCTCCGTCCCGGATGACCTCGTACTCGATCTCCTTCCAACCGGAGATGCAGCGCTCAATGAGCACCTGCCCCACCCGGGAAAGCCGAATGCCGTTGGAGGCGATCTCGTGGAGGTCCTTCATGGTGTAGGCGATGCCGCCGCCGGTGCCGCCTAAGGTGTAGGCAGGCCGCACGATCACTGGCAGGCCGATCTCCGTGGTGAACGCCACCGCGTCCTCCACGCTCTCCACCACCTTAGACGTGACGCAGGGCTGACCGATGCTTTCCATGGTATCCTTAAAGCCCTGTCGGTCCTCGGCCTTGCGGATGGACTCGGCGCTGGTGCCAAGCAGCCGCACCCCGTACTTCTCCAATGTCCCGTCCTCGGCCAATGCCATGGCCAGGTTCAGCCCCGTCTGTCCGCCCAGGGTGGGCAGGATGGAGTCGGGCCGTTCCATTTCAATGATCTGGGTCACAGAAGCCGTGTTCAGCGGCTCAATATAAACGTGGTCCGCAATGTCCTTGTCCGTCATGATGGTGGCAGGGTTGGAGTTCACCAGCACCACCTCGATCCCCTCCTCCCGGAGGCTCCGGCAGGCCTGGGTGCCGGCATAGTCAAATTCCGCCGCCTGGCCGATGATGATGGGGCCGGAGCCCAGCACAAGAACCTTTTTGATGCTTTCATTCTTAGGCATGCTTCTTCCCCTCCATCTTCTCGATAAACCGGTCGAACAGATATCCCGTGTCCCGGGGTCCCGGAGAGGCCTCCGGGTGGAACTGCACCGTGAACACCCGTCCATTCTTATATTTGAGGCCCTCCACCGTTCCGTCGTTGACGTTTATGTGGCTGATCTCCGCCACGCTTGGGTCCACACTCTCTGCCTTCACCACATAGCCGTGGTTCTGGGATGTTATGTATACCCGTCCGGCATCTACATCCCGCACGGGATGGTTCCCGCCCCGGTGGCCATACTTGAGCTTCTCGGTGGTGGCTCCCGTGGCAAGCGCCATGAGCTGATGGCCCAGGCACACCGCAAATATCACCATATCCGAAGCATAAAGCTTCTTCAGCTCCTCTATGATCTGCACGTTGTCCGCCGGGTCTCCGGGGCCGTTACTGAGCATCACCCCGTCAAAGCCCCCGTCTAAAATCAGTTGGGCCGGGGTGTGGGCCGGGAATACCGTCACCTCGCATCCGCGATTATGTAAACTGCGTATCATGTTTTCCTTGACGCCCAGATCTAAAAGCGCCACCCTGGGGCCGTTTCCGGGATAGACCTGCATCTGGGACCGGGTGGTCTTTTCCACCGTTCCCTGGACCCGATAAGCCCGGATCAGGTTCAGCTTGGAGGCCACATCGGGATTTTCCTCCACGGTGATCAGGCCGTTCATGGTGCCCTGATCCCGCAGCATCCGAGTGATGGCACGGGTGTCCACACCGCAGATGCCCGTGATATGATGGGCTTTTAAATAATCGTCCAGCGTACCCTCATTGCGGAAATTGCTTCCCCGGGGGCTCAAACGCCGGACGATCATAGCAGCGGCCCAGGGCTGCCTGGACTCGTCATCTTCGGAATTGACACCGTAATTTCCAATCAGCGGATAGGTCATCACAACGCCCTGTCCCGCATAGGACGGATCCGTCAGGATCTCCTGATACCCGGCCATGGAAGTGTTAAAGACCATTTCGCACACACAGTCTGTCGTGCTTCCCATGCTGGTTCCCTGAAAAGTTACGCCATTTTCCAGAATCAAGGTTGCTTTCATGTGGCCACGCTGCCTTTCTCTCTGAGTTGGCGGGCAGATACCCGCAGTCTGTCCATATTACCTGATATCATACTAGATTTCCGCAAAAAAGGCAAGTCCCATTTTATACAAACTCCCCCTGTTTTCTCCCCGATCCCCCTATGCAAATTTCCATCCAAATACAAAAAGAGACCCGCTTCCGCAGGTCTCTTTCGGTCTATTTTGCGGTTTTTTCATCCACCTGCCGCCGCAGGATCGCATACTTCGGCGCACACACCGGCAGCCGCAGATGAATCTCCATCATGGGATGGGGACAGTAGTCGATGGACTCCCCGTCGGCGTTCTGCATCTCTCCCACGGTGATCTCCATGGGCTTTTCCCCGGGGATCAGCAGTTCCAGAGTGTCCCCCTTCCAGAACCGCCCCCGCTGGGAGAGCACCGCGTTTCCGTCTTCGTCGCAGGACTCCACATACGCCGCCACATCCCAGTTCCGGATGTATCTTGCATCCTCGTAGAACTGCCCCTGCTGGGGCTGTCCGTCATAGAATCCATGATAGTAGTGCCGGTGGCTGATCTTGTCCACCTCGTCCCGCCAAATTTTCTCCAGGGGGACCCCCGCCGCCGCCGCGTCGATACCATGCCGGTAGGCGTTCGTCACACAGGCCGCGTAATAGGAGGACTTGGCCCGTCCTTCGATCTTAAAGGAATCGATCCCCGCTTCCATCAGCTCCGGAATGCGGTCAATCATGCACAGGTCCCGGGAGTTCATGATGTACGCGCCGCCGTCGTCTTCCTCAATGGGGAAATACTCCCCCGGCCGCTTCTCCTCCATCAGCGCGTACTTCCACCGGCAGGGCTGGG
>CABSAB010000295.1 GCA_902475515.1 uncultured Eubacteriales bacterium
CTGGACCGGGAAACCTATGCGGCCCCCGCACAGCCCCGCCGTCCAAAGATATCCGAACAGGCTGACGCGGAGGGGAATTTTCCGGTCCCGCTGCCGCTGAAGAAAGGCCGCCGTCAGCAGACACAGCAGCGGCAGAAACGGGATCAGCGCCTTGTCCCGCACATACAGCCCGCCGTTTAGCAGCCAGGAGAACACGGGCAGGAGCAGGACCACCAAACATCCAATACTCAGATACCGCCACCGCCGCTCTTTGTCACACAGTTCCACCCACAGGGCGGTAAGCGTCAGGGTCGTCACACCCACCCCATAGCTGCCGTATGCAAACCGCATGGGGGACGGATCGGGGGTCAGCAGCTTCCACACATCCACCGCGCGGGTGCTGCCTGTCCGCATCAGAATGACCAGCGCCGTAGGAACGAGCAGCACCCCCGCCGCAAGCACCCCCGCCGCCGTGGGCAAAATCAGGTGCAGGAAGGCAAATTTCCGCTCCCTGGGACAGGCGGAAACCCCATACAGCATAAGGGCCAGCAGTCCCCCGATGCTGAAATAGAAGCTGGTCATGATCATCAGAAATGCCCCGGCCATGTACAGCCCCCTGCGGCCAGTGCGGTAGTACCGGTCAATGCCGATCAGGGCCATGCACAAAAAGGGCATATAGTTCACAAACATGATGTGCCGGTAGGAGTGGAAGATCATCGGCCCCGCCAGCAGGAACATCGCGGAAACCGCCAGCCGGATCATGGGCGAAACCCCCTGCTTTTCCAGCCAAAAATACATCAGCAGTACGGACGCAGTCAGGCAGACGATACTGGCCCCCATGAGATAGTCGCTCATTTTTACAAAGGGCAGGAGATAGCTTGGCAGGATCACCGGGCTGTAGAGCCCATAGTAGGAAAAATTGTAGATGTTCTGCCCGCCGCCGATATTGGGGGCGAACTCCGGAAACAGCTGCCCGGTAGCATAAAACTGCTGCCGAAAATACTCCGGAAACACGCTGTGCTGGCTGATCCAGTCCACACTGGAGGCAAACACCCCCTGCCGCCCCACATAGACCCAGCAGGCAAGCAGCGTCAAAGCCGCCAGCCCCAGATAGGGCGCAAGCCCGGGCATTTTCTCCCGCGGCTTACCGCACCTCATCGCTGGAGCTCCTTACAATATAGATGGGCCGGTGCTTGGCCTCCAGATAGGTTTTTGAGAGATACTGTCCCATGATCCCCGCGCACAGGAGCTGGATGCCGCCCATCAGGAAGATGATGCACACCAGCGAGGGCCACCCGGCCACCGGGTCCCCCCAGATCAGCGTCCGCAGAACGATCACCAGGATCATCAAAAAGGATATCCCGCAGAACGCCACCCCCAGCACCGCCGAAAGGGACAGCGGCGCCACGGAAAAGCCCGTGATCCCCTCCAAACTGTAGCGAAACAGTTCCTTCATGGACCATTTGGTGGTCCCGGCGCAGCGTTCAATATTCTCATAGGAAAGCCACTTGGTGCGGAATCCCACCCAGCTGAAAATGCCCTTGGAAAACCGGTTGTACTCGCTCATCTGCAGCACCGCGTCCACCATGTTCCGCCGCATCATGCGGTAATCCCGGGCGCCGTTTACCAGCTCAATCTTGGAGATTTGATTGATGGCCCGGTAGAACCCCTTTGACAGCGCGGAGCGAAGCCGCGGCTCACCCGTCCGGGTTGCGCGGCGGGTGGCCACGCAGTCATAGGGCTCCTCCTGCAAGATCCGGAACATCTCCGGCAGCAGCTCCGGCGGGTCCTGAAGGTCCACATCCATCACCGCCACATAGTCGCCGCTGGCGTGCTGAAGCCCTGCGTAGATGGCCGCCTCCTTCCCGAAATTTCTGGAAAAGGAAAAATACCGGCACCGGCCGTCCTGCCCGCGGAGCGTTTCCAAAACGGACAGCGTGCTGTCCTGGGAGCCATCATCCACAAAGATCAGTTCGAATTCCGCATCGATTTTCTCCATCACCGGGCACATGGCTCCGTAGTAGAGCGGAAGGGCCTCCTCCTCGTTCAAACAGGGTATGACCACAGATAATTTCGTCATATGGATTCCTCCTTTGGGGATAACTTTATTTTACAGAACTGTTCTTAAAAAAGGGCTTATGGACCCCTTAAGCTTTCTTAAGAGGCTCCTATTTTTCCTTAAAATCATGTATAATAATAGCTGCAAGCGATCCTAGGGAGGGATACCATGGAGCACACACAGGAAACCGCGCCCCGGATTTTGGCGGTGGACGACAACCCGGAAATTCGGGAGATCATACGGGTCCTGCTCTCCGGCGAGGGCTACACGGTCCTGGAGGCGGGAAACGGTCCCGACGCCCTGGCGGCATTGGAAAATGGAACCTTTGACCTGATCATTCTGGATATTATGATGCCCGGTATGAACGGCTATGAAACCTGCAGCCGCATCCGGGAAATGAGCAACGCCCCGATTTTGTTCCTCAGCGCCCGCACCACGGACAGCGACAAGCTCCTGGGCTTTTCCAGCGGCGGCGACGACTACCTGGCAAAGCCCTTCTCCTATTCGGAGCTTTTGGGCCGGGCCAAGGCGCTGATCCGCCGGTACCACATCTATCAGGGGAAATCCAGCGCCGCAGTCTCCAATCGCGGCGTTATCTCCTATCACGAGCTTCAGATCGACCTGGACCGGGAGACGGTAAGCCGGGCGGGAAAGCCCGTGGAGCTGACAGACACGGAGTTTGCCATGCTAAGGCTCATGGTCACGAACCGCCGCAATGTCTTCTCCGCCCAGCGGCTGTACGAGGCCGTCTGGAACGAGCCCTATTACTACGGCGCCAGCAACACCGTCATGGTGCATATTCGGAATCTGCGCCGGAAGATCGAGCAGGACCCGCAAAACCCGGTCCTCATCAAAACCACCTGGGGAAAGGGCTATCACTGTGATTAAACGAAAAAAAGCCCGGACCTTCCGGGTGGGGCTGCGGGGGCAGCTGTTTCTTCTGATTTTAGTGGCCGGGGCGCTGTGCCTGGGTCTGTTTCGGTTCCTGTGGCGGAACAAATGGGATGTGTGGGAATTTTGGACCACACAGCTTCCCCCGCAGCTTCAGCCCTTCCCCCTTCCGGACGATGACCTCTGGCTCAAGCTGGGAGACGCGGCCCGGCAATGCGATATTCCGGATTCCGAGGACGATCTGGAAGCGGTGAAGGCGCTGGAACCGTTTTTTGACGTGGTGGACGACTATACCTCTATTTATATCTACGGGCAGGATGGCCTGTAC
>CABSAB010000296.1 GCA_902475515.1 uncultured Eubacteriales bacterium
GCAAAGCCTACGCTCTGACCGATGAGCTGCGCCAGATCCAGAAAGACGAGCGGATGAGCACCCAGCAGAAAGCACAGCGTGCCCGCGAGATCGCCAAGAAAGAATCCGAGAAGCTCTTTATGGGCACGGAGGTGGTGCATAACCCCGTCAAGGAGTTCGTGCCGCTGAAGGAGGTCAAAGTAGGGCAGGAGGTCTGCATTGCAGAGCTGAATCAGCTGGCTACGGTGCTCTCGCTGCCGGATAAAAACGGTGATGTGCTGGTGCGTGCCGGTATCATCAAGACCAAAGTGCCGCTCAAGGGCCTCAAGCAGCCGGAAAAGCTGGTCAAGGAGGCGAAGCCTCAGACCAAGGCCCAGCAGCGCTACTCCCGCCTGACCGGCGATGCCAATCGTCCCAACGGCAGGGTAGAGAGGGTACAGCGCACCGCAAAAATGGAGTGCAACCTGCTGGGCCTCACGGTGGATGAGGCTCTGCCGGAGGTGGATTCCTTCATCGACCGCGCTATCCTGAACGGACAGACTGTGGTGTATCTCATCCACGGCAACGGCACCGGCGCACTGCGTACCGCCATCCACAAGCATCTGCGAGGCAACCGGATGGTCAAGAGCTTCCGTCTGGGCCGTTATGGCGAGGGTGAAAGCGGCGTCACCGTCGTTGAGCTGAAGTAAAGCAATGGCAGCCGGACGTTCAAATCCAAAACACACCCGTAGAAGAAAACAGCGCGGCCCATCTGCCGCGACGGTCATCAGCCTTCTGGTGAGACAGGGGAGTCTTTTCGGCCTGTCGTTGGCGACCCGCCTTATCGGGTCTGTGTCGACGCCGGGCATGGCGGGAGTGACCCGGGCGCAAGGGGAGTCGTTGAAGAAAAAGAGATGACGGCTCGGACGTCTGAGGCACTACTTGCGCTGCTGGAGGCTGATCCCAATTACATCCCTCTGCGTTCCCGCGAACGCTATGACATTACTGCAAAGCCCAGCGAGCGGGCAGAGTCCATCAACGCCCAAAGCCCGCAGTTGCTTCTCTCCATCCACGGCAATTCAGCGCCGGAGGGTTCTGCCGCGTCGGGCTTTGAGTGTTATCCGTCCGTTCCGGGCCGTACATGGCATCAGGAAAGCTACTACTTTGCCCAGCAGCTGTCACAGGGGATGGGGGCCGCAGGCGCAAGGCTGCGCGGCCACGGCGGCATCCGATACATCTATTATCAGGGAGAGGCAAAGCAGCTTGTAGAGAGCACCTACACCGAGGTGAGAGGCGAGCGAAGCTTTACGCTGCTGGAAGATGTAAACTGTCCGGCCGTTCTGGCAGAACAGTGCTTTGTGACCAGCGAAGAAGATGTGGCACGGTTCGGCAGTGAGGACGGCTGTAAAGCCGTGGCGCGGATCTACTATGAATCCATCTGTGCATACTTCGGGACACAGCCGTTGGATACGCCGCAGTCATAGGCCGGATGTTCTGAGCAGCCCGAATTACCGTGCCTATTCAAAAGGGGAATCATTTCCAGAAAAGTAAATCAGAGAAAAGGCTCAGAGGCCTCCGAAACCTGCGTCATCAGAAGAAGGCAGGAGAAGGGGGCCTCTGTTTTTGAAATTTATATCATTTCGTATAATGCAGGTTATGCGAAATATAGGGGAGTGAAAAAGCCCTCTTTTCCGGATTTCGGGCCTTTCCAGCGGCTTCTGAGCCTTCTGGGCTGGCTGGAGCGTTTTTTCGCATTTGGCACAGTAATGCAGCATTTTATATGTTTCTTGCAGTCTTTATAATCGTCCGGTCTCTCGCAGAATCTTTTCCAGCTCTAATGTCCAGCACTTCGCCGCTCGATTCGGATGCGGCATACTCACAACGAGCGTTTCTTTTTCCGAACGGACTGAACAGCTCGTATAATACCATAACGCTGTCTGTCCATTGGGCTTGACCCACTCGGCGTCATCCGCAAGTATCTCGTCGTGCAGAATGTTCGATACCAGCCCCCAGCCGCCGGTCAGGATGATGTCCGGTTCGTAGAGCTGTATCTGCTCAGATGTCATCATTTGTCGGTACGCTCCGTATTCGCAAGGCTCGACACATCCACCCGGAAGCCCTCCTGCGCGGCACCCTCAAAGGCCTCCATCGGGCCGTCCTGTGCATCATTTTCAGGCTCATCCGACGGAGAATCGGCAAATTCCCCGCTGCTCTCCCCTGCCTCTTTTGATGTTGTATCCAAGCGTGCCTTTTTGACCTCGCCCAGCGGGTTCTGCTCGATGGCCGCACGCACCTGAAATTCTTGCAGGTGCGTATAGATCTGGGTCGTGCCGACACTGCTGTGGCCCAGAAGCTGCTTGAGGGTCAGAATGTCCACATTGCCGGTCTGATACATCAAGGTCGCAGCCGTGTGACGGAGCTTATGCGTCGAAAAACCGCGCAGACCCGCCGCTTTCATCGCCCCTGTCACCAGCTGCTCTACCCTGCGGTTGGAAATGCGCTCTTTGCGCCGCCGGGTGATAAAGACCGCTCTTTCCTTGGGATTCAGGCCTTCCATCGTGTTGCGTTTGTTCAGATAGATCTGCAAAGCCTCAATGCAGGCATCGTTCAGATAGACCATCCGCTCCTTGTGGCCCTTACCGAACAGACGGATCTGCCGCTGTTCCATGTCGATGTCGCTGAGATCCATCCCCACAAGTTCCGAAAGACGCATTCCACAGTTCAAAAAGAGCACCACCATACAGTAATCCCTCTCGGGAAAATCGCTCTGGGTCTGGGTGCTTTCCAGTAAGTCCATCGACTGTTCTGCGGTCAGATATTTGGGCAGGACTTTATCCTGCTTGGGCGGCTTGATGGAGGCTGTGGGATTCTCTTTGAGCAAATCGACCTGATTGACCAGATAATCATAAAAGCCGTGGAGACTGGCCAGCCGCCGGGCCGTCGAAGATTTTTTGTTGCCGCATTCCCGGTTCAGAAAATACAGGTATTCGTAGACGTCTTCCTTGGTCACGCTGCCCCAGAATGCCGTATCAAGGCCCTTGGGGTCAATGTCCTTGATTTCGGCGTTCTCTGCTGCAAGGCCGCGCCGACGCTTCATAAAGCGGCTGAAATTGCGCAGGTCGCAATAGTAGCTGAAGGCTGTATTCGGGCTTTTGCCTGCGATGACTTCCAGATAGCGTACATATGCGACGATATCCGGCGAGGCATCATCAAAGGGTTTGTGTTTTTCGGGGTTTTTCTCATCCAGATAGATCGACATAGCTTCCTCTTCTTATCAT
>CABSAB010000297.1 GCA_902475515.1 uncultured Eubacteriales bacterium
TATGGCTCCATTCCCATCACCGGCCCCAACGCCGCCGTTTTTGGCGCGGTTTGCCATCATGGTGATCCACTTTTCCGTGGGATAGGGCTCGGTGCCCTGGACGAAGTGCGGCGTGGCCGCAGTGGCCTCCATGCGATTCTTGAACAGCACATTGCCGACCTGAATCGGGGAGAGCAGATGAGAGTAACGAATGCTCAAATCGATTTCCTCCTTCCCGGGATGTTCCGGGTTCATAGTATAGGCCCATTATACCGGAGGATGTTGCGAATTGCAATCATCCACTTGCGCTCCAAGCTACAGACTGTGCCTTTTGTTTAAAGCGCCTTTGCCATGTGCTGGGAGACTTTCTTTCTGTTGAGAATTCTTTACTTTACACACTTAGCCGGGAGCGGTATAATAAAATATCACGGGATAAGGTGATATACATGTTCCGCTTGGGGGAAGGAGTAAAGCAAGGCGGGATAAAAATGGGGAGAGTAATGCTTGGACTGAAAAGTTTTCAGTATAATTCTCCTGCCCTTTTTATCTCTGCTTTGAGACAATCCACCTTCCCCAAAACAGGTTTGTGTAGCAACGCCTTTATAATAGCACCGTAAATGGTGCTATTCAATGGACAAAGTAAACAAAAAAGAAGAGAGAATTTAGTGAATTAGCACCGAATATGGTGAGAAAGCGAGAGAAAATTATGCCTATTAGTTTTGAAAAAGCAGTTGTTTTGCTGGATAAGGCGGGAATTACAACATATTCAATTAGGAAGACGGGTGAGCTGGGACAAAGCACATTGACCAGCTTGCGTCGCAACAAATGTGTTACAACAGATACAATTGAGGTGCTTTGTAAGCTTCTGAATTGCCAGCCCGGCGATTTGATGGAATACATTCCGGACGAGGATGTGTAGAGGAGAGTTATACGGATTCGCCGGAGGCGCTGGATGCACATGCAAATTTGATAAGAGAGTCCCCGCAAAAAGGAAAAACGGGCCGATGTGGGCATCGGCCCCTACAGAGTGTATCCCTCTTCCGCCGCCGCTTTGCCCCTTAAATGACAGGGGGGCGGGCGGGAAAACAGCAGATTCCCGCCTTGCATTTTCATCCCAAAACTGATACAATAATCTATCTGCAAATCAAAGAAAACGGAGGGCGTTTTATGGCCGAATCGACCCAGATCATCACCCCATCCCAGCTGGAAGCACAGCGGGCTTACGGGGAAAAGGTGCGCCAGTATTGGCGCTCGCGCGGCAGAACGCCCAAGGCATACATAGACACCTACGGCTGCCAGCAGAACGAGGCCGACAGCGAGCGCATGCTGGGCATGCTCCTGGAGATGGGCTATGAGGCCCAGGAGGAGCCGGAGGGTGCGGACGTCATTGTTATCAACACCTGCGCCGTGCGGGAACACGCCGAGCAACGGGTGTTCGGCAACGTGGGTGCCCTGACACATACCAAGCGGCGGCACCCGGAGCAGAAGATATTCCTGACAGGCTGTATGGCCGGGCAGGCGCAGGTGGTAGGGCGGCTGAAAAAGAGCTATCCCCATGTGGACGGGGTGCTGACCTCCCACGCCCAGTGGATGCTGCCGGAGATTTTGTGGAACAGCCTGACGGACGGGAAGCGGCAGTTTATCACCCCGGAGACGGGCAACATTGTGGAGGGCCTCCCCGTGGCGCGGAAAAACGGCCTCAAGGGCTGGGTCAGCATCATGTATGGCTGCAACAACTTCTGCACCTACTGCATCGTGCCCTACGTTCGGGGCCGGGAGCGGAGCCGGATGCCCGAGGACATCTGCCGGGAGGTGGAGGGGCTCATCGAAAAGGGCTATAAGGATATCACCCTCCTGGGGCAGAATGTGAACTCCTATGGGAAGGACCTGGAGCTGGGGATCGATTTTGCCGATCTTCTGAAAATGCTTGCGGAGCTGCCGGGGGATTTTGTTCTGCGATTCATGACGTCCCATCCCAAGGATGCCTCCCAAAAGCTCTTTGACACCATGGCGGCATCGCCGAAGATCGCAAAGCACATCCATCTGCCGTTCCAGGCGGGCAATGACCGGGTGCTCCGGGAGATGAACCGGCGGTACACGGCGGAGCAGTATCTCTCTCTGGTGCGGTACGCCCGGCAGGTGATGCCGGAGATCGTGCTGACCTCGGACGTGATCGTGGGCTTTCCCGGGGAGACCGACGAGGAATTCGAAGACACCTTAAAATTGGTGGAGACTGTGGGCTACGACGCCCTGTTTACATTTATTTTCTCCCCCCGGGAGGGGACCCCGGCAGCGGCGATGCCGGACCCGTTCACCCGGGCGGAAAAGCAGGCCCGGTTTGACCGGCTTTTGGCCCTGCAAAACCGCATTTCCCAGGAGAAGCATAACGCCTATGTGGGCAGGACCTTTCGGGTGCTCATTGACGGAGCGGACGGAGAGATGCTCACGGCCCGCACGGACGGCGGACGGCTGGTGCGGCTTCCCGGAGATGCCAAACTCATCGGCTCCTTCCAAGAGGTGGTCATCACCGGAAACACCACCTGGAGCCTGACGGGGGAAAGAAAGGAGAACTAGTCCATGGCAGAGATCACGCCCATGATGCGGCAATATATCGAGATGAAGGAACAGAATCCCGGCTGTATTCTGTTTTTCCGGCTGGGAGATTTCTATGAGATGTTCCAGGAGGACGCCAAGCTGGTGTCCCGGGAGCTGGACCTGACCCTCACCACCCGGGACCGGGGCAAGCCCGAGGAGGAGCGCACGCCCATGTGCGGCGTGCCCTATCACAGCTGCGAGAGCTACATTGCAAGGCTGGTGGCCAAGGGCTACCGGGTGGCCATCTGCGAGCAGATGGAGGACCCTGCTACGGCAAAGGGGCTGGTGAAGCGGGACATCACCCGGGTGATCACCCCCGGCACCGTTACCGAGAGTTCTATGCTGGACGAGCGGAAGAACAACTACATTGCCTGCGTGGTGGCCCAGAATGAGGACTGGGGCGTGGCCTTTTGCGATGTGTCCACGGGGGCGTTCTACGCCACGGACGGGTCACTGGAAAAGATCAAGGGCGAGCTGGGGCGCTTTTCCCCGGCGGAGGTGCTGCTGTTTGGAGACGCGGTGGGGGAGCCCACGCTGGAGGAGCTTCTGCGGCAGCGGCTTGGCTGCTGTGTACAGCAGGGCGAAGGACGGATGTTTGACCCGGAGGAGGACCGGGACCTGGTGGGGCGGCAGTTTGGCGAAGGGTGCCTGAC
>CABSAB010000298.1 GCA_902475515.1 uncultured Eubacteriales bacterium
AAGCCCCCCTCTTTTTTGCCGCCATGATGCGGGGATATGGGCCGCGCATGGAGAACTACATGCGATCTGCCAACGAGATGAACAGTACTCTGGTGGAGTATGTCAACGGCATTCAGGTCATCAAGGCATTCAACCAGTCCGCAGCTTCCTATGGAAAGTATGCCGATTCTGTCCGCTATTTCCACGATTCCACCATGGCATGGTGGAGCCAGTGCTGGCTTTGGAACGCGGCAGCCCGGGCGGTCCTCCCTTCTACGCTTCTGGGAACCCTTCCAGTGGGAGCGTGGCTCTACATGGAGGGAAGTCTTTCTCTCCCTGTCTTTCTGGTGGCCTTGGTGGTGCCTCTGGGTTTTATTGCGCCGCTGATGAAGGTCTCCGCGGCTATGGAGCAGGTCAGCATGATCAAAGGCAACCTGGAACAAGTCACCACCTTTTTGAAAACACCGAAGCTTGTCCGCCCCACAGAGCCTGCGAAGCTTGGGGAGCGGTGTTATCAATTTGAGGATGTCCATTTTGCTTACAATGAATCCGAAGTTCTCCACGGTATCTCATTCCAGACACAGCCCGGTACCATGACCGCCATTGTTGGTCCATCCGGCTCCGGGAAGTCTACGATTGCTAAGCTGATGGCCGGCTTTTGGGATGTAACCTCCGGTACAGTTCGCTTTGGCGGGCAGGATATTCGCAACATTCCGTTTGGACAGCTCATGGGTGAAATCAGCTATGTAGCCCAGGACAATTTTCTCTTTGATAAATCCATTCGGGAAAACATCCGCATGGGAAACCCTGACGCCAGCGACGGGGAGGTAGAGGCTGCGGCCAAGGCTGCCAACTGCCACGACTTTATCATGCAGTTAGAGCAGGGCTATGATACCATGGTTGGCGATGCTGGGGACCGCCTCTCCGGCGGAGAACGGCAGCGCATCACCATTGCGCGGGCCATGCTCAAGCAGGCGTCCGTCATCATTTTGGACGAGGCGACCGCCTATGCCGACCCCGAGAACGAAGCGCTGATTCAGCAGGCTATCAGCAAGCTGGTGGCGGGAAAGTCTCTGATTGTCGTGGCCCACCGGCTGAATACGATCCGCAATGCCGACCAGATATTGGTTGTTGCCAATGGAGAGATTGTGGGCCGGGGCATCCATGAGGAGCTTCTGCAGAACTGCCCCCTTTACCGAAAGATGTGGCAAGACTACGTCGGCTCTATGGAAGGAGTCACAGAAGATGTTTGAAATGATTCGCCGTGTCTTTAAGATTGCAGGAAATAGCCGGGGAAAGATCGTGGCAGGCATCGTCTGCAACATTCTGAAATCGTTCTTCAACGGTTTTATGATGTTCGGCGTGTTCTGGGTTTTACTTCATCTGGATAATCTGACACCAACTATTATTGGACAGGCATTCTGCGTAATTCTGGGCAGTGTACTGGGCTGCTTTTTCTTCCAATGGATGTATGATCGTACCATGAGCGGGTCCGGCTATGACATTTTCCGGGATTACCGTCTGGAGATTGGGGACCGGCTGAAGCAGGCACCCATGGGATATTTCTCAGAACAAAATCTGGGCACCATTCAGGCCATGCTCACCACCACGATTGCCGACCTGGAGGGGTACTCCATGCTGGCGATTGAGCAGATGACCAGCGGTGTGGCTATGGCTGTACTGATGTCCGTGATGATGTTCCTTTTCAGCCCGGTGATTGCAGGATTGAGCCTTGTAGGGCTGGCACTTGGGATGCTGGTCCTGCGTCGGGTGAGGCTTCGCGCTGCCCAATATGCCCCCATTTACCAGGAGGCCCAGGAGCATCTGGTCGGCAAGGTGATGGAATATATACGGGGTATTTCGGTGCTGCGTTCTTTTTCCAAAGGCGAGGAGGGACAGGAGGAAGTCCGCACTGCGTTCCAGAAAAAATGGGATGCGGACTATGGTCAGGAAAAGGCTACGGCTGGTGTCCTCCGTTTCTATGGACTGACCTTTAAGATCATGAGCTGTGTGCTGATTGCGGCGGCGGCTCTGCTGTATCTGGCGGGGCAGATCAGCCTGCCTTATTGCCTGACTTTCCTGTTCTGTGCTTTTACAGTCTATTCCGACTTAGAGATGATGGGCAACAGCGCCTTTCTGAGTAAAAAGATCAATACGGAACTGGACCGGCTGGAGGAGGTCACCGACATTCCAAAGATGGATACCAGCGCGGAGAAACTGGTTGTTTCCCACTATGGTATTTCTTTGGAACATATCTCATTTGGCTATGGGGACCGCCGGATAATCCATGATATTTCACTGGAAATTCCGGAACATACCACCTGCGCGATTGTAGGACCCTCCGGTAGCGGCAAGACCACACTCTGCAATCTGATTGCCCGCTTTTGGGATGTGCAGGAGGGGATAGTCCGAATTGGCGGGAAAAATGTGAGAAACTATACCGCAGACAGTGTGCTGGAACACATCAGCATGGTCTTTCAGAATGTATATCTCTTTCATGATTCTGTGGAAAATAACATCCGGTTTGGACGGCCAGAAGCTACCCATGAGCAAGTGATGGAAGCTGCAAAACGGGCCTGCTGCCATGACTTCATTCTATCTCTTCCGAATGGGTACGATACGATCATCGGAGAAGGCGGCTCCACTCTCTCCGGAGGAGAAAAGCAGCGTATTTCCATCGCCAGGGCCATTTTGAAAGATGCGCCTATCATTATTCTGGATGAAGCCACTTCCAGCGTCGACCCAGAGAACGAGCAAGCGCTCTTGTCCGCAATTCAGGAGCTAACAAAGAATAAGACTCTAATTTCTATTGCTCACCGCCTGAGTACTGTCCGGAATGCTGACCAGATTATTGTAATAGACCATGGACGGATTATCCAAAGGGGAACGCACGAGGAATTATTGTCAATAGATGGAATGTATCGAAGGTTTCTATCTCTGCGCGCAGAAGCTGTAGGGTGGCGTCTGTGATAGATAGCACACTATAAAGAATGGCTGTGGTGGTCTTAGTTCCGCCACAGCCATTCTTTTAAAGCTGCTATTACGCCCATAAATAATAATCCATTAATAGGCAGAGTATCAAGAACACAAAGGGTTAGGGAGAAAAGTACATTCCTCTTTCGAGCCTCATTTTTCTATCTTTTCTGGTGGTATAAATTCTAATAGATCGCCGATCTCACAATTCAACACCGTACAAAGCCTTGCGAGGACATCTATATCTAAACGAGTAATTTGGTTCTACCAA
>CABSAB010000299.1 GCA_902475515.1 uncultured Eubacteriales bacterium
TCAAGGAGGACACCGAGGACGAGGATTATGGCCGTTATCTCAGCCAGTATACCCTGGAGAACCTGATCCGGAAATACTCCGACTATATCCGCTATCCCATCCGCATGAACATGAAGTATACCCGCCCTGTGGAGACCGAGGAGAAAGAGGGCGAGGAGAAGCAGGAGCCCAAGTACGAGGATTACTTTGAGGACAAGACCCTGAACTCCATGGTGCCCATCTGGCAGAAGAGCAAGGATTCTGTCACCGACGAGGAATACGACCAGTTTTATCAGAACAAGTTCAGCGACTACGAAAAGCCTGCCCTGCGGATCAGTGCCAGCGTAGAGGGCGCGGTGACCTATCAGGCGCTGTTGTATATACCCGCCCGGGCGCCCTACGATTTTTACAGCAAGGAGTATAAGAAGGGTCTCCAGCTCTACTCCAACGGCGTTTTGATCATGGAAAACTGCGAGGACCTGCTGCCGGACCACTTCTGCTTTGTCAAGGGCGTGGTGGATTCCCAGGATCTGAGCCTGAATATCTCTCGGGAGATGCTCCAGCATGACCGGCAGCTCAAGCGCATTGCGTCCAACCTGGAAAAGAAGATCAAATCGGAGCTCAATAAGCTGTTGACCTCCGACCGGGAGAAGTATGAAAAGGTCTTTGAGACCTTTGGCGTCCAGATGAAATACGGCGCGGTGGCGGATTACGGTGCCCACAAGGACATGGTAAAGGACCTGCTGCTGTTCTGGAGCGAGAAAGAGCAGAAATATGTCACGCTGAATGAGTACGTTTCTGCCATGCCCGAGGCGCAGAAGTTCATCTACTATGCCGCCGGCGAGAGCCGCACCAAGCTTTCGCAGCTCCCGCAGACGGAACTGGTCCGGGATAAGGGCTTTGACATCCTGCTGCTGACGGACGATGTGGATGAGTTCATCATGCAGTCTCTCATGAACCACCAGGAAAAGGAATTCAAGTCCGTCTCCGCCGAGGACCTGGGCCTTGAGACCGAGGAGGAGAAGGAGCAGAAGAAACAGGAGGCCGAGGACAATAAGGACCTGCTGGAATTTGTGAAGGAGACCATGGGAGACAAGCTCAAGGAGGTTCGTATCTCCAATAAGCTGAAAAGTCATCCTGTCTGCCTGGTGCCCGATTCCGGCCTGAGCTTTGAGATGGAGAAGTACCTGAACCGGGTGGCTCCCACGGAGAAGCTCCAGACGGGCCGTATCATGGAGCTCAACGCCGACCATGCCGCATTTGCGGCCCTGAAGACCGCCTATGAGAGCGACAAGGACAAGGCAAAGAAGTACGCGGAGCTTCTCTATGCCCAGGCTCTGCTGATCGCGGACCTGCCCCTGGAGGACCCCAGCGCCTATACAGACCTGGTGTGCAGCCTGATGCAGTAAACCGGAAAAAACCGCCCCGAAGCATTGTGCAGCTTCGGGGCGGTTTTTGTAGGTTTCTTTAAGACTTTATGAACAGCGTGCCGGGTTTCTTGCATCCCGGGCATAATTATGGTATGATAACCCAATCAAAAGAAAGGAGGGATCCGCTTGAGCGATGTATTCGGCGCTGCGGAGCGCGGTGTTATGTCCCTGGTGGGATTGGGGACCTTCGTGACCACGTTTCTCAGGTATTTGTTCCCCGTTCTTGCGGTGGTGATCCTTTTGCGCTGTGCCATCAGCCTGCTGCGGTTTCGGAAGGAGCCGGAGATCTGGGGCCATATCGCCTTTGAGGATGGCTCCCGCGGTGATAGGCACCAACGTCACTATAAGCAGCACGCGGTTTTGACCCGGTATGACGACGGCAGCTGGACCATTGGTGACGTAGGCGGCCGGGGCGGCATTGCCGTCAACGGTGAGACCATCACGGGCCTGACCGAGATAGGCTATGGAGACCTCATTGACCTGAATGGCCTGGAGGTGACGTTGGTGCCTATCACCGACGAGGAGGCGGAATACGTGGCCTCCTGCCGCACAAATCCCAAGCATGTGGTAAGCCCGGCATTGTCACTGATCTTTCTTTCCATTTTTCAGTTCTTTACAGTGGTGCAATTGATGATCGCCAGCGATGTGGATGTTTATTTGGGCATCATCAGCAGCTTTTTGGGACTGTTCGTGCTGATGTGGGGGCTGTTTTTCTTTAATAAGGCCATGCACCGGTCAGGCTTTGAGGTGGAGATCATTGCGTTTTTCCTATGTACCCTGGGACTGGCTGTGATCGCATCGGTAGACCCGGGAGAGCTGACCAAGGCCCTCGTCTCCATTGTAATGGGCATCGTGATCTTTATGGTGATCGGTTTTTGTATGCGGGAGCTGGATACCGCAAAGAAACTTCGCTATGTGGCGGCGGCCCTTGGCCCGCTGATGCTGGTGGCGGTGCTGCTGTTCGGCACGGATGTATACGGCGCAAAGGCCTGGATCATTATCGGGCCCTTGTCCATCCAGCCCTCGGAGCTGGTGAAGATATCCTTCGTATTTGCGGGGGCGTCCACGCTGGACCGCTTGATGACCAAGCGAAACCTGATCCTGTTCATCGCCTATTCCGGTATCTGCTGCGGGCTGCTGGCCCTGTGCAATGACTTCGGCTCTGCCATGGTATTCTTTGTGGCCTTCCTGGTGATCGCCTATCTCCGGAGCGGAGACTTTGCGACGATCTCCCTGATTTGCGCGGGCACCGGCTTTGCGGGGCTTATGGCCCTGCGGTTAAAGCCCCATGCGGCAAAGCGGTTTGCCTCTTGGCGGCATATCTGGGAGGACCCCTGGGATACGGGCCACCAGCAGACCCAGGCGCTGATGTGCCTGGCGGCGGGGGGCCTGTTCGGTCTGGGCGCCGGAAACGGCCAGGCCAAATATGTGTTTGCCGCGGACAGCGATATCGTCTTTGCCACAGTCTGCGAGGAGTGGGGGCTGATCATCGGCATCTGCTGCGTGCTGTATGTGGTGTGCATCGCCATGTTTGCGGTGCGCTCGGCATCCCTGTGCCGGAGCTCGTTCTATGCCATCTCCGCCTGCGCGGCCATGAGCATTCTGGTGTTTCAGATGATCCTGAACGTATTCGGAACAGTGGATTTCCTGCCTTTTACGGGTGTTACGTTCCCGTTCCTCAGTAACGGCGGCTCCAGTATGATGGGCACTTGGGGACTTTTGGCCTTTGTGAAGGCGGCGGATACCCGGCAAAATGCAAGCTTCGCCACCACGGTACCCTCCCATGCCAAAAGGAGGTATGCCAGATGAAGAT
>CABSAB010000300.1 GCA_902475515.1 uncultured Eubacteriales bacterium
CGGAGGATTCCGCTGCAGAGCCGGCAGCTTCCGCAGAGGAAGTGGCCGCCCGCCGGAGAAATGCCCATCCACACCTCAAAGGTCTCGCTGCCATCAGACAGGGGCAGCTCCGTAGGCGGCACCTCCACAGGAGCGGCCACTTCCTCTGCGGAAGCTGCCGGCTCTGCAGCGGAATCCTCCGGCACTGCCGGAGCCTCTGCCGTGGTCTCAGGCTGCTGGGCCGGTGCCTCGGCACTCTGGGGCTCGGCGCCGGATGCGCTCTGGGTGTCTCCGCTGCCGCAGGCGCAGAGTGCCAGGAGCATCGCGGCTGCCAGCAGCAGCGCAAACAATCTCTTTTTCATAAATATCCTCCTTTTCATAAATGGTTTGGGTTAATTGTAATGTACCATCTCCCCCTAAAACACGGTCAAGCGAATAAGCCTTGTGTATACTGTCCAAAAATTCTATTCGCCTATATTGCAATATCTACAAACCGTCTGGAGCATTCCTACAAAAGGCTTGCAATTTCCCGCAAAAACTCTATTGTATAGATGAGAGTTTCAGGAGGTGTTTTTATGCACGATTTTCGCCCGGTCCAGTCCCCGGTGGACCGTCCCCCGGAAGACCATGTGCAGCTGATGATCGGCAAGGTGGCAAATCTCTACGATATCACTGTGCAGACCCTGCGGCACTATGACAAAATCGGGCTCTTCCGACCGGAGGTCATCAATCCCGAGACCGGCTACCGCTATTATTCGGTCCTGCAGCTGCGGCAGTTGGAATACATTCTATTTCTTCGACAGCTGCATTTTTCCCTGCCGGAGATCCAGTCTGCCATGGAATCCCTGCGCCAGGGCAGCGAGCTTTCCGATATCCTCCAACAGCGGGACGAGACATTGGTAGCAGAGATCCAGAAAATCCAGGACCTGCGGGATATCATCCACAGCCTGTCGCATATGCAAGCCGCAGCGCCGGGGCCTTTTGGGGAAATCCAAATCAAAAAATGTTCTCCGCCGCGGCATTTTCATTTGCACAGTATCCCGCCGCTGAACGCTAAAGCACCGGATTTTTCCCTGAAGCTCATGGAGCACCGCAAGGCACTGCTCGGCGCTATGGCGCCTATTCAAACCCGCTACAGCTTTGGGGCCGCCGTATCCCTTTCCGGCTATCAGGCGACGGGCGAACTCTGCTACACCGGCATTCTTCTGGACCCTGGCCCCTACGGCGTCGCACCCCCTCTTGGGACCATGGAGGCCCCCGAAGGCTATTATGCCTCCATTTGCTTCCACCGGGATAGCACACAGCCGGAGCTGGCCTATCAGAAGCTTACGGATTTTCTCCGCCAGCACAATTTCCATGCGGGTGACACAATTTTGGAGCTGAGCCTCGATCCGTCTTTTTCCTCCATTTCCCGAATTGGCGAGCTGACCGAGCTGCAGGTCCGCATTGATCTCACTTGAAATTCTTCCTTGACTCTATTGCTGCAATACCCTTTATACTGATATATATGAAAGAACGGAGGGGTTTTTATGGCATATAAAATTGCGGACCGCTGCGTGTGCTGTCACACCTGTGCCACCAACTGTCCGGTGGAGGCCATCACATTTCAGGGCAGCCAATATTGGATCGATCCGGATGTCTGCATCGCTTGCGGGACCTGTGCGGAGCTTTGCCCCCAGAGCATCATCGTGGACGAATCGGCTCCGGCAGTACCGCCAACGCCGCACGAAACCGAGTATATTGACTGTGACCTGTGCGTCTTGGGTGCCGGAGGCGGCGGTCTGGTTGCGGCTGTCCGGGCTGCCCAGCTCAGCGGCAAGAAGGTTCTGGTGCTGGAGAAGGCCAAGAAAGTGGGCGGCTCCACGACGCTGGCCCACAACTGGTTCACAGGGCATATGCGCTGGCATGAGGAAGCCGGCATTCCGGATAACACGGACAAGCTCCTGCGTTACTGCATTCGGGAGGCTCAGGGAAAGCTGCCGGATTCTCTGGTGGAGAAGATCCTCAAGAACACCGGAAAATTCTTTGAGTGGCTGGTGGATTGGGATGAGAAGGAAGCCCGGGAATGCTTTGCCATTGGCCGGGGGCCCATGGGCGCCATCGGCATCGACTATCCCGACCGAAAATTTGAAAATCTGAAGTGCCACGACCCCGCCATTGGCCCCGGCTGGGCGGGCACCTATCTCATCCGAAAGATGATGCAGGTCTGTGAGAAGCTGGGCATCGAGGTCCACACGGAACACGAGGCGGTGCAGCTCCTTTCCGACGAGACCGGTGCCGTCACCGGCGTGATTGCCAACAACCCCGGTGGACAGGTGGAGGTCCATGCCAAGGCCGTAATCCTGGCCACCGGCGGCTTCTCCGGCAACGATGAAAAGCTGAAAAAGCGGGAGCCGAGCTTCTTCGACGGCGGGCTCCCCGTCCACCGCTTCTCTCCGGTGACCTGCTCCGGCGACGGCATGGACCTGGCTGAACAGGTGGGCGGCTGGGTCAACATGGAAAAGACCAAGCTCAACAAGTTTGGTCCCGTTCATCATCCCTATACCGCCTCCGGCTGCGGCATGGCGGGCTTTGGCGCGGCCATGGTGGATTTTCGGGGCAACCTCAAGGAGATGCCCATGGGCCCCATGGGAGATACCTCGTTCCTGGACAGTATCCCCGAGCACGCCATCTGGTACATCGTCCCCGGTGATGTGGTGGAGAAGAACCTCCGGGATTCCGTGGAACGCCCCCGGGAGGGTAACCACGGCATGACCTACGAGGACTACCGGGCAGAAATCGACTTTGAGCTCCGCAGCAAAGGCCCCGCCTACTGTGCCGATACTCTGGAGGGGCTGGCGGAGCAGCTGGGCATGGACCCGGCGGTCTTTACGGCCAGCATTGCCGCCTATAACGAGGGGCTGAAAAAGCCCAAGGCCCCCATGAAGCCTTTCCAGGTGGAAGACGGCGAGGCGGGAAATCCCTCCTTTGAGGACGACGGTCCAGGCCTGCCGCCCCCTCCCCCAGCTTCGCCTATTGTGCATGGCCCGTTCTATGCGTTCCTGGGGCAGCGGTTTGCAGAGGGCGCTTTCGGCGGCGTGATGACCAACGAGGATATTGAGGTCATCCGCCCTGATGGCAGCGTGATCCCGGGCCTGTACGCCGTGGGCGACGCTGCATCCACCTGGTATACCCGTGGGGTCCTGGGGCCACTGACAGAGCTGACCTGGGCCGTGAACTCCGGATTTATCGCCGG
>CABSAB010000301.1 GCA_902475515.1 uncultured Eubacteriales bacterium
CCATGACCACAATGGGCGGAATGATCTGATAGGGGTGGGTCGTAAAGCTGTTGAAGGCGTCGTTGATCAGGGAGCCCAACGAGCACTCCGGAACCGGAATGCCAAGGCCCACAAAGCTGAGGAATGCCTCGGTAAAGATCGCCGTGGGGATGGAGAGCATGCACTGGGTGATGATGGGCCCAATGATGTTGGGCAGCACTTCCTTAAAGATGATGAAGAAGCTGCCCGCGCCCAGGGTCCGGGAGGCCAGAACGAACTCCTGCTCCTTGAGCTTGAGCATCTCCGCCCGGGCGATGCGGCTCATGCCGATCCACTCGGTGAGCATCAATGCAAAGATGATGGTCCAAAGGCCGGGCTTCAGTACCAGCAGCAGCAGGGTCACGATCACCAGACGGGGAATGCTGTTGGCAATCTCGGCAATGCGCTGCATGATGTTATCCACCGCGCCGCCGAAGTAGCCGGAGATCAGTCCGTAGCTCATGCCGATGATCATATCAATGATGGTCGCCAGCACGGCAATGATCAGCGATATCCGGGTGCCGGACCACACACGGGTCCAGATGTCACGGCCCAGGGTATCGGAGCCGAACCAGTAGTAGGTGTCGGTAAGGCCTTTGTTCTCGTATTCATTGACCAGCTTGGTGCCGGTGGTGGTGGTCATCTTCTCACTGCCGTCTAAGATCCCGATATTCTCCACACCGGGCACCCGGGGGGCAAGGTTCTTCTCCGAAAGGGTCTGTGCCGCATAGGTATAGCCGTTCATGTGGGGGCCAATAATCGCCATCAAAGCGATCAGCAGAATAAAGATCAGGCCCACCACAGCGCTCTTTTTGGCAAAGAACCGCCGGCGAACGTCCTTCCAATAGTTCTGAGAGGCAAAGTTGGAGTCGGTCTTGATCTCGTCCGTGTTCTGCTTCCGCTCAAAGTCATCCGGCAGGAACTCCAGGGTATCAAGATCCACCGGGCCGGAGGCCACAATGGGTGTCGCTTTCTTTCTCGCCACGTTCAATCACCGTCCTTTGCCAGTCTGATTCTGGGATCGATGATGCCGTAGAGCACATCCACCACCAGCATGATAATGATATACATTACAGAATAGATAAAGCTCAGGGAAATAACCACGTTGTAGTCATTGCTCTGAATGGCCGTCACCAGCAGGCTTCCCACGCCGGGGATGGAGAAGATCTTCTCCACCACCAGAGAACCGGTCATCAGGTCCACGATCAGCGGTGCCAGTACCGTGACAATGGGGATCAGCGCATTGCGCAGCGCATGCCGGAAAATCAGCGACGCTCCGGAAACGCCCTTGCTCTCCGCCAGGAGCATATAATCGCTGTCCAGGACCTCCAGCATCTCGCTTCGGGTGAACCGGGCGATAGAGGCCATGGTGAACATACTCAGGGAGATGGACGGCAGAACTGTTGAGCGCATGGCGCTCCCGCTGTCATAGAGCATGGGGAACCACCCCGCCTTAAAGCCCATGGTATAGCTCAGCGTCAGGGCAAATACGTACGAAGGCACCGCAATGCCGATCACGGAGATCAGCGTACAGATGGAGTCCACAATGGTCCCCCGCATCAACGCTGAAATAATGCCCAATATCAGTCCCACCAGAGCACCCAGAAACACCGCCTGTCCTCCCACCCGAATGGATACGGGCAGCCGCGCCTCGATGAGCTGGCTGATGGGAGTGTTTTTACTGATGTTGTAGCTGACGCCCAAATCGCCCTGCACCATGTTGATCACATACCGGCCAAACTGAACCACCAGAGGCTTATCCAGGCCGTATCTCGCGTTCAGGCTCGCCCGCTGGTCATCGTTGAGTTTTTCATCGTTGAAGGGGGAGCCGGGCATCAGCTGCAGCAGGGTAAAAAGCACCAGCAGGATCACAAGCAGCGTGCATACAGACATCGCCACTCGCTTCAGGATATACTTAAACACGCTTTTTTATCTTCCTTTCCGCAGTGGGTTCAGGGGTTCATACGGGAAAGGCCGCACAGCGGCATATGGATACCACTGTGCGGCCTAAATCTCTAAGTATGAATCACGCCTTACGAATTAGCCCTTCGTGGTGTTCTTGTACACACGGTTCAGAGCACAGGGATGGAACTCGATGCCGGAAACATTGCTGGCGATCATGCAGGCGTCAGCCTTGGTATAAACCGGGGCGATGACGGCCTCATCCATCACGATCTGCTCTGCGTCATACAGGGCGCTCCAGCGGGCCTCGGGATCGGTGCAGAGGTCGCCGGTGGTGCAGTCTGCGATGATTTTGTCGTAATCCTTGTTGCTCCACAGACCATAGTTGTTGGAGCAATCGGTGATCCACATGTTCAGGTAGGTCATGGGATCAGCATAGTCCGGACCCCAGCGGGTCAGGCAGATCTCATAGTTGCCGCTCTGGATGTCCTCCACACGCTGCTTCTTGGGCTCCACCTTGATGTTCAGGGTAACGCCGGGCAGTGCAGCCTCGACCTGATCCTTGATAACGGTAGCCACGTTCTGGGTCTCAGTCTGGTCCTCGCACAGCAGCTCAAAGGTGAATTCGGTCTGGCCAAGCTCCTCGCAAGCCTTGTCGAAGCACTCCTTCGCGAACTCCGCGTTGTCGGAGCAAACATTCTCAAACTTCTTCTGATCGGCAGAGAAGTCGGAGCCGTCGGGGCCGGTAGCAAACTGAGGCGGAACCGCAGTGTAGGTGGCAACGGAGCCGTCCTTCACAACGTCTTCCACAATGGACACACGGTTCAGGGCGTTGGAGATAGCCATACGGAAGTTGACATTGTCAAGAGCCTTCACATCATGGCCGTTCATGGTCAGATACCACAGGTAGCCGGCACCATGGACAGTAAAGCTGGGATCATCCTTGACCTGCTCCACCTGGTCGCCGGAGAGCTTCATCACGTCCAGATCGCCGGACTGATAGCTCATCAGCGCCTGCTGGGAATCCTTGATGACCTGATAGTTCAGACCCTCCAGGGAAACCTTGGCAGCGTCGTAGTAGTCGGGGTTCTTCTTCAGGGAGAAGCTCAGCGCAGCAGGCTCATAGCTCTCCATGATGAAAGCGCCGTTGGAAAGCACAGTCTCGGGGCTGGTGCCGAAGGTGCCCTCGGCCAAGCTCTCAAACCACTTCTGGTTGATGGGATAGAAGGTGGGGAAAGCAGCGCGCTGTGGATCCCGAGATCGCTTCCGAG
>CABSAB010000302.1 GCA_902475515.1 uncultured Eubacteriales bacterium
GTCGGCTGCCGCAGCGGGGCTGTGGCCCTTGCCCCAGCCAGGGGAGGCGTTCCCCCAATAACAGCCCCAGCAGCCGCCCCAGGATGATATAGAGATAGATCCCCAGGGGAATGACGATCAGGCTGGTAAGCCCGTAAAATAAGAGCATGGACGTCTCCTTTCCCTGTCAGCTGTGCTCGTCCTCATAGCCCTTGCTGTAGTCCTCCACCGGCTCAATAGGCGCAAGCTCCGCCCCCAGCACCTCCGAAAAGATCTTCCGCAGGGTGTTGATCCCCGTCTCCCCCTCAATGTCAAAGGTCTGCCCCCGGTAGTACACGCAGTTCAAAATGTTCTGCATGTATGGGTTCTCCTCATAGGGATCATAGTCCTCCCACTCCCCCAACTGCATCATGTGGATGGCATAGCGGTTGCCGTGGTCGGACTGGAGGATGATCAGGGCCTCTGGGTCCCGGGTCTGGAGCGTATCCACCAGCTCCAGGATATAATCATTCATAAACTCCAGCTGGTTCAGATACAGGCTGTGGTCCCGCCAGTTCCAGCCGGTGGCAAAGGGCAGCGCCTCCCCATGGCGGCCCACCATGGTGGGCGAGTGGGGACACTGGATATAGCCGATGGTGAGTGTGGGCCGGTCCCCGGTCTCCTGCCAGCAGGAAAGGCCCGCTTCCAGGGCGTTGTCCAGGCCGGCACGGTAGTTGCGCCCGTAGTCAAAGACGAAGAAATTCTCCAGCAGATCCCGCAGCTGCGGGAATTTGTTATAGAGGCTGTTGCGCATGAGATATTCCGAGATGGTGCGGCGGGTCTGGTTGCTCGTCAACACCCGGCAACCGGCCGTACCCAGATAGTCCACATGGTTGATGAGGTTGACCTGGTAACCGTTCTCCCTGAACATGGGATAGATCCGGCAGTTCTGGCGCCACTCCGCCTTCTGATGGCCGGATTCCTCCACCTGCACCACATAATCCAAGTTCAGCAAGTTCGGCACAATGGTATCCGTGGCCACGGCCTCGGTGTTGCGGCTGTGAAAGGCTACGGAAAAGCCCCGGCTCGACAGGGCATCCAGAAAGGCGCTGTTGTCAAAATCGTAATAGTGGGAGAGATTGTCATAGCCGCCGTATTCGTCAAAGAGGAAATAGTAGACGTTGGGGCGGGCGTCTCCAAAGGTAACGGCCTCCGGCCCGGCAGCTTCCCCCGGAGGCGGATCATGGGGCCCGCCGGGACCGCCCTCCGGCGGAGGCGGCGTCTTTCCCCCGGCAAACTCCTGCCGCACCTGACGGCTCTGCAGCATGGCGGGTACCGCCTGGACCGTATGGATCACAATAAGAGCACCGAAGGCAATGAGGATCAGCAGGCAGCCGCTGCGGAGGTCGGGCTTTTTCCGCAGCAGCAGGACCAGCAGCGCCAAAAGCGCCAGCAGCAGAACTGCCAGCAGATACCGGTCCCGGAGCCAGGGCATCACCCGCCGCAGCTGCACCGCCAAAAAGCAGAAATTGATGACCACCAGCATAGAAAGATCTGCAAAAAACGCCGCCCGGGAGGCATTGCGAAAAACCGCGCCGCCCAGGCCAAAGAAGATCAGTGCGTTCACCAGAAAAACCACCAGAAACGGCACCATGGATGCCGCCGGCACCTCCGAGGCGTTTTGACTGTAGAGAAAAACACAGGGAAACGCACATACCGCCAGCATGGAAAGCAGCGGCACTGCATCATATTTCAGAAAATGGCGCATAATAAACTCCTTTCAGCTGGGAGTATTATATCACGAATCCTGCCGTTTGGGGCAATTTCTTCACGCTTTCCACACATTTCACAGAAATCCCTTGCGCAAACAGGGAAAAGGCATTATAATATTTAGAAATACGCAAAAAGTTTCCATTTTTCGCACAGCTAGGAGAGTTGACATGACCAAAGACAAACAGGCACTGTATGAATCGAAATTTATCACCGTCCAGCAAGCCCTGGACATGGTCCAGGACGGCGATATTGTATATCACGGGTTTTACGGCAACGAGCCGAGGAACCTGCTGCGGGAGTTTCATACCATCGCGGACCGCGTCAACCATGTGGACATCTGGTGCACCAATCCCGATGAGGCCTATCAATTCATTACTGACGATTCCATCGGCAGCCGGATCGAGGTCTACAGCGTGTTCTACGGCCCCATCCTGCGGAAGGCCCACCACTCCGGGCGCATCCACTATGTGCCCCACCATATCCACTCGGCGGTACCCATGATCCGGGAATGCGGCGCGAAGCCCAATATCTTCTTCGCCTCCGTGACCCCGCCGGATGAATACGGCTATGTGTATATGTCCGGCAGCCAGCAGACTGAGGCAGAGGTCTTTGAGATGTGCGACCTGAAGATCTTTGAGGTCAACGAGAACCTGCCCCATGTCTACGGCACCACCCGCATCCCGCTGGAGAAGGTGGATTATTTCATCCAGGCCAACAACCCCATCTCCGAGCCTCCGGCCTATGCCATTTCGGATACCCTTTGGACCCTGGCGGAAAATATCGCATCCCTGGTGGATGACGGCGATACCATCCAGCTGGGCTTCGGCGGCCTGCCCCACGCGGTGGCGGAGAAGCTCCGGGATAAAAAGGACCTGGGCGTCCACACGGAGATGTTCTCCAACTCCCTGGCCCACCTGATGGAGGCGGGGGTCATCACCAACGACCGCAAGACCATCAACCGAGGCAAGGCCGTGTGCGCCTTTTGCTGGGGCGACAAGGAATTCAACAAATTCATCGACCATAACCCGTCCATCGAGATGCGCCCCACCAGCTATACCAATAATCCCAATACCATCATGGCCCACGATAACCTGGTGTCCATCAACTCGGCTCTGCAGATCGACCTGACAGGCCAGGTCTGCTCCGAGTCCCTGGGCCCGGTGATCTTCTCGGGCACCGGCGGCGCTACGGACTTTGCCTATGGCGCCTTCCACTCCAAGGGCGGCAAGGGCATCATTGCCCTGACCTCCACAGCGAAAAACGGAACGGTCTCCCGAATCGTGCCCATGCTGACGCCCGGCGCCATTGTGTCCATCCAGCGGAATATCGTGGACTATGTGATCACAGAATACGGCATTGCCCATCTGCGGCACCTGCCCATCCACAAGCGGGTGGACGCCCTGATCTCCATTGCCCATCCGGATTTCCGCAAGGACCTGCGGAAAGAGGCGGAT
>CABSAB010000303.1 GCA_902475515.1 uncultured Eubacteriales bacterium
TGGCGCTGGTGCCCATCTGGCTGTATCGCGGGCGGCAGGGCTGCCACAGCAAACCATTCCAGTATGCCTGCTATGCCTTTTACCCTGTGCACATGCTGGTGCTTGTGCTGGCGCTGAATTTCGTGAACCGATAGATATCGCCAGAAGCCCATGAACGTCTCCATGATCACCGTGGAAGCCGCCACCCTTCATCAAAGTGCAACAAATATTTGACATTTCTGCACGGCTGCGGTATGCTATGCAGTGGCAATAAAAAGAGAATCATCAGAATGCTGGAGGGGCCTTATGCTGAGAGGGTTCACACCCGACTCCCTGCACCTGATCCGGATAATACCGGCGTAGGAAATGCATTTCTGCTGCTTGATACAGTGGGCCGTTGGACTCGCTGGCAAGGGGGATGCTTTCCGGACGAAAAGCATCCCTTTTATTTTGCACAAACAAAAAAGAAGGAAAGACTATGAAAACTGAAAACTGCTGTACCGGCTGCAACCGTCCGGACCTGCCTTGGGCAGGCCGTGGCACGGAACTGCCCATTGCAGGCTGCCGCTTTACCCTGTACCCGATGTCGGATAAATACATCGAGATCATTCTGGGCGCGCTGGAAAAGACGGACACCTCCGCCGTGTGGAGCGAGACGGATGCCCTTTCGACGGTCTACCGCGGCAAGCTGCCCTATGTGGCAGACGCTGTACAGGCCCTGTTCCTGAACGCTTACCGCCCCGGCGTCCACATGGCGCTGGAAGGACAGTTCTCCAAGGGCTGCCCGGGGGACGTGTCTGGGGATACGGTGCTGAATCGTGAGGGTGAAGCCCCCAATGCAGAGCTGGTGAAGGACATCCACTTCCCGGTCCACTGCAAGCTGGCTCTGTATCCGCTGGGCGATGCCCAGTATATCGACGAGATCGCCAAGGTGTGGTATATGGCACAGGAGGAGGGCCTGAACCCCAAGACCATTCACTACGCTACCCGCATTGACGGCGACGTGCAGGATGTGTTCACCTACCTGACCCATGTGTGTGAGCTGATGGAGAATGCCCCGGCAGTCCACCACTATGTCCTGCACTTTACCATGAACTGCAACAGCCCGACGGAGGAGAACTAAAATGAATACGAAGAATTGGAAACTGAAAGATGTTCTGTTGATCGCCATCAGCGCCGTGTTGTTTGGCGTGGTCTACCTTGGCTGCACCTATATCGGCGGCGTCCTGTACGGGATGCTGACCCCGTTCGGCATGGCCTCTCTGGGCTATGAGCCGTTCTACGGCATCTACTTCATGGCAGGCGCATTCGGCATCTATGTCATGCGCAAGCCCGGCACCGGCCTCATCGCGGAGCTGCTGGCGGCTGTGCTGGAATGCCTGTACGGCAACTATTTCGGACCCATCATCATCCTGTCCGGTCTGGTGCAGGGCCTTGGCTTTGAGCTTATCATTGCGCTGAAACGCTACAAAAAGTTTGACCGGTTGACCATGATCCAAGGTGCAGTCATCTGCTCTGTCCTCACCCTGATCTACAACCTGTTCATCAGCGGCTACAGCAAGATCGCGGTTCCCGTGCTGGCCATCATGCTGGTGGTGCGGATCATCAGCGCCATCGTCTTTGATGGCTTCATCACCCCGATGCTGGCCGATGGCCTCGTCAAGGCAGGCGTCCTGAAGGGCTATGCTGTGGCACAGGGGCAGGACATGGATCTGGAGGACTAAGGAATGTCGGCTGATCTCGCGCTGGAGCTGGAAGATGTCGTGTTCCGCTATCAGGAAAAAGGCAGGCGCAACATTCTGGATCATACCAGCCTGACCATTCCGGCTGGGACGCTTACGGTCCTGATGGGCGGCAGCGGCTGCGGAAAAAGCACGCTGGCTGCGGTGGCCGCAGGACTCTACCCTGAGAACGGCGGCTTTTTGGAAAGCGGCATCATCCGGCTGTACGGACAGGATCTAAAGACGCTGGACCCCCAGAAGCGCGCCGCCTACCTGACGGTGCTGTTCCAGAATCCCGACTTGCAGTTCTGCATGAATACCCTGCGGGAGGAGATGCGCTTCTGTCTGGAAAACATCTGTATCCCTGCCGGGAAGATGGATGAACGAATCGAACAGGCCGCCGCAGAGCTTGGCATCGCGCCGCTGCTGGATCAGCCCCTGTCGACCCTGTCCGGCGGCGAAAAGCAGAAAGCGGCCCTCTCCTGCCTCTATGTCATGGAGAGCCGCTGCATCCTGCTGGACGAAAGCTTTGCAAATCTGGACCACGAGGCGGCGATCCAGCTGCTGGAGATGCTGCTCAGAATGAAAGCCTCCGGCCGGACCATTCTGGCCATCGACCATAAGGCAGACCTCTGGCTGGAGGCTGCGGATGAGATCATCCTGCTGGAAGAGGGCGGCAGGGTGGCCGCTCGGAGCATCAACTGCAAGAATCTGCCGGAGCACCGCGCGGATTTTGAGCGGCTTGGCCTGTTTTACCCGGGTTCCCGGTCGGAACGGACTGTGGCCCGCCCGGCAGAGGGCAAACCGCTGCTGCAGTTCCGGGGAGTCAGCATCCGCAAGGGGCTGCCCATCCGGCGCAAGTGGGGCCGACCGGTGTACGATGCTCCCTTTTTGGTGCAGAATACGGATGCGGATTTCCCGGCGGGCTGTATGACCGCTGTTCTTGGCCCCAGCGGCACCGGAAAAACCACCACGTTTCTCTCGGTGCTCAGGCAGCACCCCTACACGGGACAGATCTTGTTTCAGGGGCGGGACATTGAAAAAATGAAGCTCAAAGAGCTGTATCGCCATATTGGCATCGTTTTCCAGAACCCTGCGAACCAATTCGTCACCCAGAATGTGGAGGACGAGGTCTGTGTGGGGCTGCGACTCTGGGAGCCGGGCCTCTCTGACGAAGCCTGCCGCCAGCGTGCCGAGGAACTGCTGGACCGCTACGGCCTGAAACGACAGCGGCGCTATTCGCCCTATATGCTCAGTCAGGGCCAGCAGCGGCGGCTGGCGGTCCTCTCGGTGTTGGCGGGCGGACAGGAGCTGCTCTTACTGGATGAACCTACCTATGGTCAGGATTCCCGCTCGGTGAACGCGATCATGGAGCATCTGCGGGAGAAAGTGGAGCAGGAGGGACTGACGGTGATCTTCATCACCACACCGATCTTTTTCAGGCTTACCCG
>CABSAB010000304.1 GCA_902475515.1 uncultured Eubacteriales bacterium
AGCTCATCCCCCACGTCCTTGCCCATGGCGGGGATGATGCGCACCGCCGTGGTCTTGTTGTTGACCATGCCGATGGCCGCCTCGTCGGCGATGATGGCGGAGATGGTGTCCGCCGAGGTGCTGCCCGGAATGGCAATCATATCAAGGCCCACCGAGCACACGCAGGTCATGGCCTCCAGCTTGTCCAGGGTCAATGTACCAAGCTTTGCCGCGGCAATCATGCCCTCGTCCTCGCTGACGGGGATGAACGCGCCGGAAAGCCCCCCCACATGGCCCGATGCCATGACGCCGCCCTTTTTCACCGCGTCATTGAGCATGGCCAAGGCCGCCGTGGTGCCATGGGTCCCGCAGACCTCCACGCCGATCTCCTCCAAGATTCTCGCCACGGAATCCCCCTTGGCCGGGGTCGGCGCAAGGCTCAGGTCCACGATGCCGTAGGGCACCTCCATCCGCCGGGCGGCTTCTTGGGCCACCAGCTGGCCCATGCGGGTGATGCGGAAGGCCGTCTTCTTGATGGTCTCCGCCACCACGTCAAAGGGCTGTCCCTTGACCTCCTGCAATGCGTGATATACTACACCGGGACCGGAAACGCCCACGTTGATCTCGCACTCCGGCTCCCCCACACCGTGAAACGCCCCCGCCATGAAGGGGTTGTCCTCCACGGCGTTGGCGAACACCACCAGCTTCATGCAGGCTTTGCCCTCATTTTCCGCATCCCGTTCCGCCGTCAACTTGACGATCTTTCCCATCAGGGTCACGGCATCCATATTGATGCCCGCCCGGGTGGTGGCCACATTCACCGAGGAGCAGACCCGCTCCGTCACACAAAGGGCTTCGGGAATGGAGCGGATCAGCCGCCGGTCCCCCACAGTCATGCCCTTATGTACCAGGGCTGAAAAGCCGCCGATGAGGTTCACGCCGCAGGCCTCCGCCGCCTTGTCCATGGCCATGGCAAAGGGCACATAGTCCTCGGTCTCGCAGCTCTCCGCCACCATGGACATGGGGGTTACGGAGATGCGCTTATTGACGATGGGAATGCCCAGCTCCCGCTCAATGGCCTCGCCGGTGGGCACCAGTTTCTCGGCCAAGCTTGTGATCTTGTCGTAAATTTTCTGTGCGGTGCGTTTGGGGTCCGGCCCGCAGCAGTCCCGCAGGGAAATGCCCATGGTGATGGTGCGGATGTCCAGATGCTGGTGGTCGATCATATCCAGCGTCTGCATGATCTCGTTTTGTCTCAGCATGGTATCACCTCAAATCCTGTGCATGGCGTTGAAGATATCCTCCCGCTGGATGCGGATGGTCAGGCCCATGGAAACGCCCGTCTCGTCCAGAGTGTCCCGCACCAGGTCATAGCTCTTACTGGAGGTAGAAAGGTCCACCAGCATGTTCATGGCAAACAGGCCCTCCATAACGGTCTGATTGATGTCCAGTATGTTGACCTCCAGCTTTGCCAGGGCCGTGCAGACCCCCGCGATGATGCCCACGGTGTCCTTACCGGTGACAGTTACGATTGCTTTCATATATGTTCCTCCTATATTCGCGTATCTGAACCCTTCCCCAAAGGGGAAGGGTTTGGTCTGCGTTTATTTCAATTCATCCAGCGTCAGCGTAAAGCTGTCCAGGAAGTTCTCAATAAAATACCGCACCTCGGGCATATCCATCTCATCCAGCGCCTGCCGGGTCTGCCGGGCGGCCAGGATGAACTCGTGGTTGGAGGCTTTCAGCTCCTCCAGGCATTTAATATGCGCCGAGAGCTTGTCCGCCGCCTTCACGAATCGCTTTACCTCCGGATCGCTCTCCCGGAGATAGCCGTCGTAGCAATCCCGCAGGTTCTCCGGCAGCATGGACAGCAGCTGGTCCGCCGCCACATCCTCCACCTTATGGTAGGCCTCCCGGATCTCCGGTGAAAAATACTTCACCGGCGTGGGCATATCCCCTGTGATGATCTCCCCGGCGTCGTGGAACAGCGCCGCCGTGGCGCATTTCTCCGGGGAGACGGTCTTGTTCCCAAACACCTCCCGGGCGATCAGCGCCAGGGCGTGGGCCAGCACCGCCACCATGTGGCTGTGCTCCTGGATGTTCTCCGGACAGGAGTTCCGCATCAGCCCCCAGCGGGCAATATAGCGCATCCGGGAAAGATACGCGTAAAAGGAGTACCCCTCCCGATTTCCCTCCAGCTTGTCCCGGCTTTCGGGCATATCCTTTCGGATAAGATCGGTGACCTCCATGGTGCACAACTTCCTTTCTGAGCAAAAATTGATTATTATAGTATAGCATGATTCCCCGGGAATGTAAATCCTCCGGTGGAAAGACACCCATTGCAATTCTCCCACCGATTCGTTATAATAAACATAATTGCCCCCACCTTCTGTGCATTTTGACATTCGGGGGATCGTTTGGAGGGATCACATATGGGCACTTCCCGCATGGCCATGGTCTATGAAAAACTCTACAAAGCCGTGTGCAATCAGAGCATGAATAACGTGGTGGCCGCCACCCAGGAGATCTTTGGCCGCCCGGTGCTGTTTGTGGATGAGTATTTCCACGTGGTCTCCATGTACCCATCCCGGGCCATCGGCATGCCCGAGTGGGACGAGATCTATGAAAACAAGGCCATGAACCGGGAGCAGATCTTCCGGACACTGGACGAATTCCTATCGGGCAAGCAGGCGTTTTACAAGCCCTTTTACGCCTGCACCGGCTCCTGCGAAAAGTCCCCCCGGCTCTTTGCCGAGGTGGTCCAGGACGACACCGTTCACGGCCATATCATCGTCTTCTGGGACGGTGAGCCTCCCACAGAGGAGGATTTTACCATTATCTCTTTGGTGCTGGACGCCATCTGCCTGCGTATTTCCAGCCGTATCAAATCCATGGGCAGCTGGAATCTGGCCCTTTCCACCAAACTGGAGGACCTGCTGGCCCCCAACACACCGCCCCATCTGGAAAAGCTGGCCTGCGAGGCCATTTCCGGCACCATGCAGCCGGAGTATACCATCTGCGTCACCACCATCGGCGCCCTAGCCTCTCAGCGGGCCTTTGCCGAATATGCCGTCCACGAGCTCCAGCAGCTCTACCGGAACGTCATCTGCGTGATCTACGACAATAATATCGTCACACTCTACGGCGGCGCGGGCC
>CABSAB010000305.1 GCA_902475515.1 uncultured Eubacteriales bacterium
CGCAGCGTCAAAGTACTGCCGGATCCCATAGGAAATATTGGTGATCATATACCCAATATCAGGATTATTCATGGGAGGGGTCGTTTTTGAATCCATAGGGATTTCTCCTTTTCCTCACCGGCGGGGCCGGCTGCATTTTCTCTTTCTCAAGATTATTTTATGTCCGAACGAATTGTTTGTCAAGGGTGGATTTCCTTACTCCGGCAAAGCCTCGGTCCCGGCGGGCTCCTCGGGGCGGGTCAACTGGCGCACCCAGGTGTAGCGGTTGCAGTAAATGCCGTTGGGGATGCATTTGATCAGCTGGTCCAGCTTCAGGCACCAGAAGGTGTACAACGGCGGAAGATGCCACACGAAGGCCGAAAGATACGAAAGGGGAATGGTGAACAGCCACATAAACGACGTGTCCATGATCGCCGCGTATTTGGTGTTGCCGCCGCCGCCCACAATGCCTGCCTCCACGGGATACTCATAGCAGGAGCCCACGGCGCAGATGGAGAGCACCGTCAGAAATTGGGAGGCCAGTGCCCGGGTCTCGTCGCTGACGGCGTACAGGGAGATGATGGCGTCCTTGCACACAAACAGCAGGCCGCCGGAGATCAGCCCCAGGCACAGAAAGATCAGCTGGAGCCGCCGGGTATAGGGCCGCACCAGGGTCAGGTCCCCCTGGCCCACGGTCTTGCCCATGGTCACAGAAGCCGCCGCCGAGGCGGACATACCCACCACCACGAACAGCTGGAATACCACCGTGGCAATGGAGTTTGCGGCGATGGTCTCGGCGCTGATATGGCCGAGGATGGCCGTCTGGGCCGCCTGGGCCACGCCCCAGAGCCCTCCGGTGACCATCACAGGCAGGGCCACCTTGATATAGTCCTTCAAAAAGGCCATGTCCCAGTTCAGCAGATGCTTCGGGCGGGTCTTGAGCTTTTTGTCGATGAAAAACAGATAGACCAGGATGATCAGCAGCTCCACCACCCGGCTGGTAAGCGTTGCGATGGCCGCGCCGCGGATGCCCAGCTCCGGCACGCCGAAGTTGCCGAAGATCAGAATATAGTTCAGGCATACGTTGATGCACAGGGTGCTCACGCTCATGAGGGTGCCCACAAAGGCGGTCTCCACACACTGGAGGGAGTACATTAACGTATTGGACACGGCATAGATCAGATAGGTGAAGCACATGATGGAAAGATAATCCCGGGCCTCGGAAAGGACCGCCTGCTCCCCGGTGAACAAGCCCAGCACCGGCCCCGGCGCCAGCAATGTGAGCACAAAGAAGCAAAGACCGGTCAGTGTGCCGAATTTCAGCCCCACCGAGGTGATGCGGCGGATGGGCGAGATCTCCCGCTTGCCCCAATACTGGGCCCCCAGCACCGAGACGCCCGTGCCGATGCCCACCACAAAGGACTGGAGAATGAATTGCAGCTGATTGACCAGCGTGGCCCCGGACAGGGCCGTTTCACTGTAGGCTCCCAGCATCAGATTGTCCGCCAGATTCACCGACAGGGACGCCAGCTGCTGGAGCGAGATCACCGCCAGCAGGGGGAAAAAGGTGCGGTATAACGCCTTGTGCTTGATGTTCATGGGAATGTTCCTCTCTTTTATGTCAGTCGAAACTCATCATACCCGAAGCATAGGGAAAATGCAACCCCGGAAAATGCGGCATACGCCGTCAGCGGGGAAGGCCGTTGCATTTTGGCGGCAGTTGTGATAAAATCTGGGCGAATCAAATGTAATAGGAGTGAAAGAGCATGAGGAGACTTTCTGTTTGGACGGGACGGACCGTCTGCCTGCTGCTGGTGCTGTGCCTGGTGGGCTGCGGAGACGGCCAGGCCGATATCGTGGAAGCGGCGCACGATGAACTGGCCGCCAGCACCACGGATACCGCCGAGGAGACCCAGGCGCCGGAGGAATCCGCCGCGCCCGAAGAACCCGCACAGCTGGAGGACAGCGCGGAAGTGGAGACCGTGGAGGAACTGCTGGGCACCACCGAGGATGGCGTATATACAAACGAGTTTCTGGGGATCGGCTGCCAGCTTCCCGCGGATTGGACCTACTATTCGGAAGAAGAGATCATGGAGCTGAACCGCACGGTGCTGGAGGTGCTGTCGGACCTGGATTCGGACACCTATGACCCGGAGGCCCTGGAGGATCAGGAGCTGACGGATATGTTTGCCACGGGGCCCAACGGGGCGGACAATGTCAACGTGGCCATCTCCAAGCTGAATATGATTGCGGCCCTTGCCCTGTCGGAGGAGGACATTGCGGAGGCCGCGGAGGAGAACATCCTCGGCATGTATGAGCAGATGGGCGTGACTGGATGCACGTCGGAAATGAGCGTGTACAGCGCCCTGGGTGAGGACCACCCGCTGCTGCGCATCATGATGCCGCTGGATGACCAGGTGACCATGTATCAGACGGCGGTCATTGTCAAGAAGGGGACATATTACGGGATCATCACCGTGACCAGCCCCGGCGAGGACATCTCCGATGAGGCCCTGTCCTGGTTCTACGGCCTGGACTGAGCGAACACGGCGATCCCCGGGCGCCGGAAAGAAACCACGGGAAAATCATTGACAAATAAGAAAAAACTGCTATAATAGACAGGCTGCACCGAAAAAACGGTGCAATAATCCTTGCCGCCGGCGGGTCTTGTCCGGCGGCCATATGTCCAAAAGGAGGTGCAAACAACATGGCTAAGATTACCGAGAAGTACGAGGCGCTGTATATCATCAATCCTCAGCTCACTGAGGAGGAGACCCAGGCGCTGGTGGAGAAATTCAAGGCGATGGTGGAAGCAGAGGGTACCCTGACCGCGATTGACGAGTGGGGCAAGCGCCGTCTGGCTTATCTCATCGACGATCTGGCTGAGGGCTACTATGTTCTGATGAACTTTGAGGCCAAGCCGGAGTTCCCCGCAGAGCTGGACCGCGTGATGAAGATCACCGACGGCATCATGCGCTGCCTCATTACCACCGTGGAAGAGTAAGGAGGCAAAGCTATGCTGAACCACATTGTTTTGATGGGAAGACTCACCCGGGACCCCGAGCTTCGGCATACCGGCTCCGGCGTGGCAGTGGCTTCCTTCACCCTGGCGGTGGATCACGACTATCAGTCGAAGGATTCCGGCGAGCGGGG
>CABSAB010000306.1 GCA_902475515.1 uncultured Eubacteriales bacterium
GCGGAAAAAGGCCATGCTGGACGAGATCGTGGAGCGGTCCTTGCGCCAGGCTGCCATTTGGGAGGAGCTGAAGGACCGGTTGAAAAAAAGCGCACTGGGGCTTTCCGGCGGTCAGCAGCAGCGGCTGTGCATTGCCCGAGCATTGGCGGTGGAGCCGGAGGTGCTGCTGATGGATGAGCCTACATCTGCTCTGGACCCCATCTCTACAGCCAAAATTGAGGACCTGGCGGCAGAGCTGAAAAAACAGTTCACCATTGTGATTGTCACCCACAATATGCAGCAGGCGGTCCGGATTTCCGACCGTACCGCTTTCTTCCTTCTGGGGGAGATGGTGGAGTTTGGGGCTACGGAGTCCCTGTTCTCTATGCCTCGGGATAAACGAACCGAAGACTACATCACAGGGAGGTTTGGATGATGCGCAATCGCTTTGACCAGCAGCTGGAACAGCTGCACGCGGATCTCATTACCATGGGGGGCCTGTGCGAGACTGCGATCGCTGCAGCAGTGGATGCGGCCACCAAGGGCGACGGGGACATGGCAAAGGCCGCCATAGCAGACGACAGCAAAATTGATGAAATGGAGCGGTCCATTGAGCATCTGTGCCTGAAGCTGCTTTTGCAACAGCAGCCGGTGGCCCGGGATCTGCGGACCATCTCCTCCGCCCTGAAAATGATCTCCGACATGGAACGCATTGGGGATCAGGCTACGGACATTGCGGAGATTGCCCAGTTCATCCAGGGGCGGCACGAGCAGACCAATGAAACCCTGCACACCATGGCCACTGCCGCCATCTCTATGGTGAAGGAGGCCGTCCGGAGCTTTGTGGAGCGGGACCAGGCCCTGGCCCGGAAGGTCATCGGCGATGATGACGTGGTGGATCAACTGTTCGTGGTGACCAAAACGCGGCTCATTGACTTCATTGCCAAGGACAGCACCCAGGGAGAATATTACCTGGATCTGCTGATGATTGCCAAATACCTGGAACGCATTGCTGATCACGCCACAAATATTGCCGAATGGGTTTTATTTTCTATCACGGGACGGCACGAAACCTGAATCATAGACCGTCCCGGACCATTTATGCTGGTGCGGAAGGTCATCTTGTGCTCCCCATCGTGCGGACTTGCAATCTCTGATGATGCAAGCTTCTGCACGGTGGGGAGCGTTTTTTTCGTTTGTCTGGTAGCAAAAGGGCGGATGTTCATGATGGTTTGCTCCTTTTCTTGGTAGCAAAAGGGCGGCGTCTGCAGCGCCGCCAATACTGTACATAACTACCATATTTTCGCGGTAGCAAGATGCCTTCATCTGTTGCGATTTCACAAATTATCCAATTTTCTGGCAGAAGTATTGACAGATTCCCGGACAAATGGTATGATGTTTGTGCAGCTTGAATTAGCTGACTAACGAAGTAAAGAAAAGGAGCAAACCATCATGAACATTTTGACCCGCATCCCGTTTCCCCTGCGCAGAGGCGTATCTGTTTTCCTCTGCTTGTGCCTGACCCTTTGTTGCACAGCGTGTGCAGCATCCCGGCACCATAAGGAAGACAGGCTGCAGGCGATACAGGAGCGGGGCTACATAGAGGTCTGTACGGAGCCGTATTTTGCTCCCTTTGAGTTCATCGATCCCTCTAAAACCGGGGATGCACAGTACGTGGGCATGGACATGGAGCTGGCCAGATACATGGCGCAAAAGCTGGGTGTGGAGCTGCGGATTGTCCCTCTGGAATTTTCGGCATTGCTGGCGGGGATGTCAGAGGGGAAATACGATATGGCCATATCTGCTCTGGCCTATTCTCCGGAGCGTGGGGAAAATATGAATCTGTCCAAGGGCTATTATTTCGGAGAAGCCGACTATGGCTTCCTGGTGAGGCAAGGGGAAGAGAATCGGTATGATTCCATAGATTCCCTGAAGGACGCCGTGGTGGTGACCCAGAGCGGCTCGGTGCAGGAGGCGCTGTACCGGGAGCAGGTGGGGAGCTGCCGGGAATTTAAGCTGGTGAGTTCTATGACAGACGGCTACCTGATGGTTGCGGAGGGAAAGGCGGATGTGTGCATTTGCAGCACCGGTTCCGCGAAGCTGTATGCAGAGGCCAATGGCGGCCTGGCAATACCGGATTTTGCATTTCCGGTGAATGCGGACATGCAGGGTACCCGTGTGGGGATGCCGGTGGGAGCGGACAGCCTGACCGAATTTGTCAACGGCTGCATTGACGAGCTGCAAGAGGCAGGCCAGTTGGAGGCCTGGTATCAGTCGGCGGTGGAATATGCAGAAAGCCTGGGATTGGAGTAGAGACGGCGGTATGGAAAAGATATGGAAGCTCCTGGGGAGCTACGGAGGAGAATTTTTAAAGGGCCTGGGAGGGACCTTGTATCTGGCGGCAGCCACTGTGGCGTTGGGAACGGCTTTGGGGATCCTGGTAGCGCTGTTGCAAATGAGCCGGTTTCGCCCAGCCCATGCACTGGCCCAGACGTATACCGAGATTCTGAGGGGCACACCGATTTTGCTCCAGCTGTATTTCTTTTGGATCGGTTTGCCAAAGCTGTTTCCGGTTGCGCTGTCTGATTTTGCGTGCATTCTCATCGCTTTGGTGGTAAACAGCTCGTCTTATATTGCAGAGATCATCCGGGCCGGGGTCGGCGCGGTGGATGCCGGGCAGTGGGAAGCAGCCCGAAGCGTTGGACTGTCGGAGGCCCATGTGCTGGCGCGGGTGATCTTGCCCCAGGCGGTGAGAAACATTTTACCGGCCCTGGGAAACCAGTTTATTCAAATGGTGAAGGAGACGTCTCTGGCGTCGGTATTCTTTGTGGGAGAGCTCATGACCAGCTATAAGACGGTACAGGCGGCCACTTTTTTGGCGTTGCAGCCCCTGGCCATTGTGGGCGCGATCTATTTCCTGATGAATGTGGTCCTGTCCAGACTGGTGAAGCGAGTGGAACGGAGGCTGATGGTCTATGGCTGAGGAGATTCTGCGTACGGAGGGCCTGTGTAAACGCTTTGGAAGCCTGGAGGTTCTTCGGGGCGTGTCGATTTCCGTTTTCCGCCAGGAAATCGTGTCGGTCATCGGGCCGTCGGGCAGTGGGAAAAGCACGTTTCTGCGGTGTTTTCCAAAATGGGCGCCAGCGTAA
>CABSAB010000307.1 GCA_902475515.1 uncultured Eubacteriales bacterium
GAGAAGCGGCGTATATGACGAAGTGATGGATATTTTGCAAAAGGCCGGAAAGCAGGTGGTGGAGCTTTCCGGGATCATGCCCAACCCCACCTATGCAAAGGTCCAGGAAGGTGCGAAGCTGGCACGGGAAAACCATGTGGACTTCATCCTGGCGGTGGGCGGCGGCTCTGTGGTGGACTGCTGCAAGATCGTCTCCGCCCAGGCAAAGCTGCCGGAGGACATCTGGGAGCTGGAAAACGGGAAAAAGCAGATGCCCACCGCCTTTGTTCCCATGGGCGCCATTGTGACGGCCTCCGGCACCGGGGCCGAGATGAACGCCGGGGCTGTGATCACCAACGAGGAGAAGAAAATTAAGGGCGCACTATTCGGCGCCCAGGCGCAGTTTGTGTTTCTGGACCCCAGCTACACCATGACGGTGCCCTTCCCCCAGGTGATCTCCGGAGCCTTTGATACCCTGAGCCATGCCATGGAGACCTACTTCGGAAAACCGGACCGGAACAATCTGTCAGATGATATCAATGAAGCGGTCATGCGGAGCGTCATCCGGAACATTCGGATCTTGCTGGGCGACCACGAGAACTACGAGGCCAGAAGCGAGCTCATGTGGGCCTCCTCCATGGCGGAAAACGGCATTTTGAAGATCGGCAAAATCACCGACTTCCAGGCCCATCAGATCGAGCATCAGCTGGGAGCCTACACCGACTGCAACCACGGCAAGGGCCTGGCGGTGATCCACCCGGTGCTGTACCGGCACATCTACAAGGACGGTGCGGCCCGGTTCGCCCGGTTTGCGGAGCAGGTCTGGGGCATCACGCCCAAAGAGACCGCAGAGGAAACGGCCCTGGCAGGCATCGGGGCCCTGGCGGACTTCATCCGCGAGATCGGCTTGCCCACCAGCTTTACGGAAATGGGAATTGACCAAAACACCGATTTCCGTGCGGTTGCCGATTCTACCAACATCACCGCCGGATGCTGCAAAAAGCTGACCCATGACGAGATCTATGCGATCCTGATGGAATGCGTATAACAAGAAAGAAGGTATTTACAATGAAAAAATGGATGAAAACCTGTGCAAGCATGCTTTTGATCCTGGGCCTTGCGGCCTGCGGCGCAGAGGGCACCGCCCAGAGCAGCATCTCCGCTCCGGAGCCCACCGTGGAGGCGGTCACTGCGGCCCCCGTGATCCCCGAGACGACCACATTCACGGAAACAGCAGCGCCCGAAGCCTCCGCTTCGGCCGCAGAAACAGATGCCCCTGCAGCGGAAGGCGGCAAGACCCTGGTGGTCTATTACTCCGCATCGGGCAACACCGAGGGGGCGGCGAATGCCATTGCAGCGGCCACCGGCGGCGACCTGTTTTCTCTGGAGCCGGTAGAACCTTATACGGACGACGACCTGAACTGGCGGGACGATAACAGCCGTGTGGTCTATGAGCACGACCATGAGGACGCCCGGGAGGTTGCACTGACAGCAGACACGGTGGAAAACTGGGACGAATACGACACTGTCTTTATCGGCTATCCCATCTGGTGGGGCATTGCGGCCTGGCCGGTGGATGGATTTGTAAAGGCCAACGATTTTACCGGAAAAACAGTGATCCCTTTCTGCACCTCCTCCAGCTCCGGTCTGGGCGAGAGCGGCACGCTGCTCCGGGATATGGCCGGAACGGGCAATTGGCTGGAGGGCGAACGGTTTTCCTCCGGCGTGTCTGCCGACGAAGTGACGACCTGGGTGGACAGTCTGGGACTTGAATAAATTACGGGAGTATTATATGATGAAACGAGTATTTGTGACCCTGATCAGCATTTTTCTGCTGGGGCTGACTGCCTGCGGCAGCGGGACAGAGGTCCCGCCGCAGAGCCCAGCCCAAACGGCAGGCACCACCGCTCCGGCACAGCCGTATGAAACGGCGGAGCCAGATGCCCCCGCCCCGGCGGCACAGGAGGCCCCCTCCGGCGGCAAGACTCTGATCGCCTATTTCTCCGTACCGGAGAATGTGGATACATCCGGCGTGGACGCCGTTGCCGGCGCCAGTATCGTGGTCAAAGACGGTGAGGTTTTGGGCAACACCGAATATGTGGCAAAGCTGATCCAGGAGACCGTTGGGGGAGACCTGTTCCGCATCGAGACTGTGGAGGAGTATCCCCTGGACCATGAACCCCTGGTAGATCAGGCCGCTGACGAGCAGGACGAGAATGCCCGCCCTGCCCTGAAGGCCCAGATCGAGGATCCGGACCAGTACGACACCATCATTTTGGGCTACCCCAACTGGTGGGCGGACCTGCCCCAGCCCCTGTACACGTTTTTAGAAGCGTATGATTTCAGCGGCAAGACCATCATTCCCTTTGTGACCCACGGGGGCAGCGGATTCTCCGGCACCCAGGGCACCATAGCAGAATTGCAGCCTGGGGCGGTGGTCAGCGACCAAACGCTGTCCCTTTCCAGAAACGATGTGGCGGAGGCCCAGGAGGAGATCCGGCAGTGGGCGGAGGGCCTGAGCCTGTCCGCGCCAAGCGGCGGCGAGGCTGCGGCATCCGGCGAAACGCCGTAAGAGGCCGCCGGGAATCCGCCTACTTCATGGGCTTGATCCGATAAGCTGACTGAGGAGGAAACACAGAGATGACTCGTAAACAGGCCGTCAGGATATGCACCGATGGGGCGATGACAGTACTGTTGCTGCTGCTCATGGCCTATTCCCTGGTTGGGGCCCAGGCCCATGAATGGCTGGGCATCGGGATGTTTGTGCTGGTTGTCCTCCATCATGTTCTGAACCGCAAATGGACCGAAAGCGTGATGCAGGGCAGGTACCGGGCCGTTCGGGTCCTGCAGACGGTCCTGGTATGCTGTGTGCTCATTTCTATGTTGGGCTCCATGGTCAGCGGGGCGATCCTCTCCCGCTACGCCCTTTCCTTTCTGCCTATTTCCGGGGGGAAATCCTTTGGGCGGGTCCTGCATATGCTCTCGGCCTATTGGGGCTTTGTGTGCATGTCGCTGCACTTGGGATTCCATTGGGATATTATCCTGAGCATGGCACACCGGGCGGGACCGGTGAAGTCCGCCGCCCGGGGCCGGCTGCTCCGCAAAAATACAAACTGCGTTTGCAGC
>CABSAB010000308.1 GCA_902475515.1 uncultured Eubacteriales bacterium
ATTTACTTAGAGGGGTGGGAATTTTGATGGGCGTGCCGTTGGTCCAGCCGTTTTTGTAGAACAGGTCGGAAAGCTCCTCGGCGGTGCCGGAGAAGGTCCCGGTGGCAAGAGCCTGACTGGCGGGAGTGGGATTGATTTCTTCTTCAGTCAGGGGAGCAGTCAGACCGGAGATCAATTCTTCTACAAAGTGGCCTGTGGTTTCTCCCATGTTTTCCTTCATAATCGCAAGATCGCAGTGGCCGAAGATATCGAGAACCTTCGGCATATACTGCACGATCCGCAGCCCCGGCACACAGCGGGCCTTGACGCCCCGGACACCGGCGGAATAGGTCCTGGGGACCACTGCCATGACAACGGGTTTCCCCTGCTTTTCCATATAGGCGGCGTTGTAGCCCAAAAACAGGGAACTGGAGGGGACTGCGCCGTAGAACACCAATGCGCAGTCGATACCGTCCAGCCACCGGTGGAATTCTTCGGCGACTTCCGGATCCTTTGCGATATCGGTTGTTTCGGTCATGTAGCGGAAGTAGGAGAACTTCGCCTCCGGGTACTGCTTCAAAATTTCCGCTTCCACCACCTGCAGCATAAAGGTGGCAGTGTTCATAAAATCTCCGAACATGCCGATGGTCTTGCCGTTGAGGGTCTCCATTCGGGGAGAAAGACCGTGGAGATTGGACTGGTCCACCTCAGCCCAGGGACTGCATACATTCTGATACATAGGTTACCTCCTGATTTTCTTCAATATCTGATGGGTATAGCAGCAATTTTTGTGCCAAACGCTCTTTCCGATGAGGGAAAGAGCGTTTGTAGGTTATGAAATGTTGTATTTTTTCATCTTTCCATAGAGAGTGGAGCGGCTGATGCCCAAAATGCGGGCCGCTTCGGAGTAATTGCCGCCCACAGATTCCAGCACAGTACGAATGTGGGATGCCTCCAGCTGCGATAGGGACAGCAGATCTGTGTCTGTTTTCGGTGCAGCCGGTGTGTCAGATGACGAGGCAGCCGGGAGCTTGTCCACTGAGACCAGATTTCCGTCGCGGTCATAGTGCGCCTGGTCCTGGGTAGGGGGCGGCATATCCTCGCCGCTGCGGTAATCCTCCAGCTGCACCAGATGGAACATCTCTCCGGTGGCATTGTAAATATGCTGCTGGTCGATGACCGTATTTGGATAGAGAAAATGCAGCCGCGTCAATACATTTCGAAGTTCCCGCACATTGCCGGGCCAGTTGTAATGGAACATCATATCCCGGGCGTCCTGGGTAAACTCCAGGTCCAGAGAATCCAGCCGCTGGAAGTGGTCAATGAGCTTGGGGATATCCTGCTTGTGGGCCCGCAGGGGCGGAATACTGATCTCAAAGACGCTGAGCCGGTAGTAGAGGTCCATGCGGAATTGCTTGTTTGCTGCCATCTGCTTGAGATTTTCGTTGGTGGAAGCGATGATCTTCGCCGTCAGAGGAATGGTGCGCGTGCCGCCGATTCGTTCAAACTCCCGTTCTTCCAGGACTCTGAGAAGCTTGCTTTGCAGACTTAGGTCCATTTCGCCGATCTCGTCCAGCAGCAGAACACCCCCGGCGGCCAGTTCAAATTTCCCTTTTTTCATGGAAGCCGCACCGGTAAAAGCCCCCTTTTCATGGCCGAACAGCTCAGATTCCAGCAGGTCCCGAGGGATGGCGGAGCAGTTGATCTTGATAAAGGGGAGGTCCTTTCCACCGGAATACTCCTGATAGATACCGCCCGCCAAAATCTCCTTTCCCACGCCGGTCTCACCCATGAGAAGCACCGGATGGGGCGAGTGGGCAATGCGGTGGCACTGTTCAATGAGGGTCAAAATAGCGGGGCTATCGCCGATAAAGTCCGCAAAGCTGTATCCTTCCTGCCGGGCAGAGGGAATTGCGGCAGGGAACATCCGTTCCTGTTCACTGATGGCCCTCTTCAAAACCGCCATGCTTCGGAACAACACCATGACCACCGCTCCGGTGACCTCATTTTTCCATTTTACGGGGATGATGTTGGTAAGAAGCAGCTGCCCGCCGATCTGCATGGTAACGCCCATGCGCCGTACCCCGGAGTCCAGTACCGCCTGGATGGGCGCGCAGGTGTCGAGCTTCAGCTCCCCGGCAGAATGCCCCATGTAATCGTCCCGGGACTGCCCGGTGAGGGCGGAAAAGCCCTCGGTGAGATATAAAATGCGCATTTGTCGGTCCACCAGCAGTGCCGCGTCTACCGCGGCCTCCAGCAGCCGGTTCACTAATAAATGCCCCTCTGCGGTATCGAGCATGGGGATCTCAAACGCATCTGTCATAACGTCCTCCTGTGTCTTAAATTCGTACACATGAATAATTATACTACAAATTAGCCTGTTTACGGGCGCTGGCTGGCAAAATTCCCAGTTCCATGCGATATTTTGCCACGGTGCGGCGGGCAACGGTGATATGCTGATCGGCAAGCAGCATGGATAGCCGTTCGTCACTGTAGGGATGGTTGGTATCCTCCCCGGAGATCAGCGCCCGAAGGGCCTGCTGAATGTTTTCCCGGCACAGGGTTGGATTCTGCCCAGCGCTGCGGCTGAAAAAGGCGTGCATGGGCAGTAACCCCCGATCGCACTGAATATATTTGTCTTTGATGGTTCGGCTAACCGTGGACTCATGGACGCCCAGCTCCTCCGCCACATCCCGGAGGGTCATTTTTTTCAGACTGCCGCCCTCAAAAAACGATGCCTGCCACCGAGCCAGTACCTCTCCGCAGCGGAGAATGGTAGATTGCCGGTTGCTGAGGTCATGGACCGCTTGTTGGGCCTGACGAAGCTTTTCCCGGAGATATTTCTGCAAGTCCGGGTCACGCTCTGTTTCCAACAAATTTAAGTATTGCTTGCTGATCTGAATGTGCGGCAGAGTGTCCTCAACGCCCGTGACCCGGAGGATGCCCCCTTCCGGGTAGATGTACAGGTCCGGCTGCACATAGATCGTTGCGTCCGGGCCCGAAAAGCCATCTGCCGGATAGTGGAGCCTCTGGGCGTGGGCGCGAAAGATATCCGGGAGAGCCTGCTGCTGCAGCTTGCTCCCATAGATGAGGACACCACACTGGCCCGCAGAATCGTAGAAA
>CABSAB010000309.1 GCA_902475515.1 uncultured Eubacteriales bacterium
TGGCTCGGCTGCTATCACGCCGCGCCCAGCCCCAGCTGATGGGCCCGGTCCACAAAATACATTAAATCCTTGGGGCCTCCATAGCGGGACGTAGGGGCGAAGAAGCCCGTGACCTGATAGCCCCAGGAACCGTCAAAGGGATGCTCCATCACCGGAAGCAGCTCCACATGGGTGTAGCCCATGCCACTGACGTAGGGCAGTAGGGTATCCGCCAGCTCCCGGTAGCTAAGGAACGGGAAATCTTTGTCTGCCGGGTTCTCCTGCTGCTTCCAGGAACCCAAATGCACCTCGTAGATGTTCATGGGCCGGGGGGATTTCCGCCGCTTTTGCGCTGCCCGGTAGCGGCCGTCCCCCCATTTGTAGCCGTCTAAAAAGGCAATCTTTGATGCCGTGCCGGGCCGCACTTGGGCCGAAAAGGCGTAGGGGTCGGCCTTGTCCAGCACCTCCCCGCTCCGGGTGGTGATGCGGTATTTGTAAAGCTCGCCCTCCCGGGCCTCGGGGATCACCCCGGAATAGACTCCTGTAGTGCCCTGGGGCGCCAGAGGCGATGTCTCCCAGCCGTTGAAATCGCCAATGACCGAGACCGCCCGGACATCCGGGCACCAAACGGTGAACCGCACGCCGCCGGGCACCTTGTGGGCCCCGAACAGGCGGTAGCTGTGATAGTATTCCCCACGGTTGAAAAGGTATAGCTTCTGGGAGGTCAGCTCCCGGTCCGTGATGCCCATGGCAAGTCCCTGCCTTTCTAAGCATGCGCTGCGTTCTTATGAATATTTTACCTTTGCACAGGGTCCCTGTCAAGCAAAGGGAGGGGAATTGACACACATTATATAATGAAATTATACAAAAACAGAGGTGCTGACTATGACTTTTTTGGAACAAATGGAGTTTACCAACCGGGAAAACCGCTTTATGAACCACTGCGGCATTCGTATCACTCATCTGGACCGGGGCTGCTGCCGGGCAGAGCTCCCGGTGGCGGAGTACTGCAAGAATACGGGAGATATGGTCCAGGGCGGGCTTTTGTACACCATGGCGGACTGCGCCGCGTCAGCCTATGCCCGGGCAGTATCTGAGAGCCCCGTGACCCTCAGCGGGGATTTTCACTATCTTGGAAATGTGGCCGAGGGGATCGTGACAGCGGAAGCGGTGCCCGTGCGTTTGGGAAGAAAAGTCCTGGTGTTTCGGGTCACAGTCCGGGCAGGGGAAAAGCTCCTGGCCGAGGGGACATTGAGCTGCCTGAACCGTGCCTAAAGCATCAGATAATCGAAAAACGAAAAGGCCATCCTACCCCATACGAGTAGGATGGCCTTTTTGGCCCGGTTAAGCGATCCCCGTGACCTCATACCCTGCGTCCACCACAGCGGCGGTCAGAGCGGCGTCATCGGCGGAGCCTGTCACAGTGGCATTGTTGTTTTCCAGACTCACATTCACGCTTTCCACACCGGCCACGCCGGTGAGTGCCTTTGTCACATGGGCCACGCAGTGCTGGCACATCATGCCTTCGATCGAAATGACTTTTTCCATAGAAGCTTCCTCCTTGATTTCTGCCGCCTCTGGGACGGCAATATTACTGTGAGATTTAATTTTCCGGTCCCGCTTGGGATCGTGGAGCTTAAAGAAGTTCAGCCGCAGGGCGTTTGTGACCACGCAGAAGCTCGAAAGGCTCATGGCCGCCGCCCCGAACATGGGGTTCAGCTGCCACCCCAGCAGGGGAATCCAAACTCCTGCCGCCAGGGGGATGCCGATGACGTTGTAGAAAAATGCCCAAAACAGGTTCTCGTGGATATTCCGCAGGGTAGCCCGGCTGAGCCGAATGGCCGCAGTTACATCGGAAAGGCGGCTCTTCATCAGCACCACATCCGCCGCGTCAATGGCCACGTCCGTGCCCGCGCCGATGGCGATGCCCACATCTGCCCGGGTCAGGGCCGGGGCGTCGTTGATTCCGTCACCTACCATGGCCACCTTGCCCTTGGCTTTCAGGTCCCGAATGGCGGCCTCCTTGCCCTGGGGCAGCACCCCGGCGATGACCTGATCCACTCCCGCCTGGGCCCCAATGGCCCGGGCGGTCTTTTCGTTGTCACCGGTGAGCATCACCACATGGATACCCATATGCTTCAGTTCCCCAATGGCCTGGGTGCTGTCTTCTTTGATGGGGTCCGCCACAGCGATAATGCCCAGCAGCCTTCCGTCCTTGCAGAAGAACAGCGGTGTTTTTCCCTGCTCTGCCAAGGCTTCCGACCGGGCCTTGTCCTGGGGAGCGATTGCAGCTTGGGTATTGATGAATTTATAATTGCCGCCAGCCAGGGCCTGCCCGTCCAAGGTTCCGGTGAGCCCGCTGCCGGACAGGGCCGTGAAGTCCGTGACCTCCGGCAGAGATATGCCCGATGCCTCGGCTTGGGCTAAAATCGCCCGCGCCAGGGGATGCTCGCTCTTTTTCTCCAGGGCCGCGGAGAGAGTCAGCAGCTCCTCCGGGGATACACCCTCCGCCGGGAGCACATCCGTCACCACGGGCTCCCCGGTGGTGATGGTGCCGGTCTTATCCAGTGCCACGATCTGCGTCCGCCCGGCCTCCTCCAGGGAGACAGCGGTCTTGAACAAAATACCGTTTTTCGCGCCCATGCCGCTGCCCACCATAATGGCCACCGGCGTGGCAAGCCCCAGCGCACAGGGGCAGGAAATCACCAGCACCGAGATGCCCCGGGCCAGCGCAAAGCCCAAACTCTGCCCTACCAGCAGCCATACGGCGGTGGTGATGACGGCAATGGTGATCACCACGGGCACGAACACCCCGGACACTTTATCCGCCACCTTGGCAATGGGCGCTTTGGTTGCCGCCGCGTCAGAGACCATTTGGATGATCTGTGACAGGGTAGTATCCTGCCCCACCCGGGTAGCCTCGCAGCGCAGGAAGCCCGATTGATTGGTGGTGGCGGCGGAAACGCTGTCCCCGGGACCTTTGTCCACAGGGATGCTCTCGCCGGTGAGAGCCGCCTCGCTGACGGCGCTGACCCCGTCCACCACCATGCCGTCCACGGGAATATTCTCCCCGGGCCGCACTACAAAGATATCGCCCTGCCGCACCTCCTCGATGGACAC